>JBCBZL010000042.1:0-20572 GCA_039815385.1 Cyanobacteria bacterium P01_A01_bin.114 | reverse complement strand
AGCAGGCTTCCTCAAAGGCAGACACTAGGGCATGGCCAATGCCCCCTAGCATAGAGTGGTACGGCCAGATCGTCAGCGGATATTTGCCGTCTTCGCTGAGGCGACGGGCATAGTGATGGGCAAAAGCTTGCAGTTTCTGGATATCAGTATCTAAGCTAGGTGCGATCGCAGGATTTACCTGCCACCGCCCTTGCTCAACATCCTCCAGCGTAATCAGGGTCATCGGCGGTGGGTTTTGCCCTGAACTATCGACCCAGAAGTGAGCATGAAAAATCTGGTGAGCCGTGTGGGTATCTAAGGTTGGAATAATCTCCGTAATTTTACTGAGATTCTGGTAAATAAAGCTGCACAGCCTGACATTGTCTTCGACCGCACCTAGGCCTGAGCGACCGCCGACAAACAGCTCAAAATCGGGAATGCAAAACGTATTTTGCACATCAATGGCCAGCAAGCAAACCCGCTGCCGATCGTGACTAGCGGGCGGAATATCATGGGTCTTCGCCCAGGCTTTGGCTTGGGTGGCTCTTGTTTGGTAGGGTACGCGCCAGACCTCACCAACGCGACTAGGATCGAAAAAAGGAGGGAGCGGGAGACTGGCTTGGGTATACATGGCAAACAATTAGGATTTGGCGAGCACAGCTGTTATTTGCCTTTTTTTGACATAAAAATTGACTTAAAAGGTATGCCCACGATTTAGTGTAAACTAAACACTAAGTTACCTTTCCTTTATAGCGAGTCCTCTCAACCACGTCAAACTATTTACGTCAAATGACCTATACCTACGCTTATCCTCGGCCAGCGGTGACGGTTGACTGTATTGTCTTTGGGATTGATTTAGATAGCAGCGTGAATATACGGCCAGCACTCCAGGTTTTGTTAATTCAACGCAAGCAACCTCCCTTTCAAGGAGACTGGGCGCTACCGGGCGGGTTCGTGCAGATGGATGAGTCTCTAGAAGCCGCCGCTCGCCGAGAACTGTGCGAAGAAGCCGGGGTTAAAAACGTTTTTTTAGAGCAGCTTTACACCTTTGGTCAGCCTGACCGAGACCCGCGAGATCGCACGGTTTCTGTGGCCTATTACGCATTAGTCAACCCCCAGGGATATCGCTTACAGGCTGCCACCGATGCCGCCGATGCTAACTGGTTTAGGGTTGAGGCGCTGCCACCGCTGGCGTTTGATCACGGGGGTATCGTGTCAGCTGCGATCGCGCGGCTGCAAGCAAAAATTCGATATGAGCCCATTGGCTTTGAATTGTTACCCCCCAAATTTACCCTCACTCAGCTCCAACAGCTCTATGAGACGATCTTGAATCGTTCCTTAGATAAGCGAAATTTTCGCAAAAGGCTGCTCAAAATGGATATTCTGACCGCCCTCAATGAAAAGGAAACCGGCGTTGCCCATCGAGCCGCACAGCTTTATCGCTTTGATGCCCAGCAATATGACGCCCTAAAACAAACAGGGTTTAACTTTGAGCTGTGAGATCAGCCGTCAGACCTCTTCGCCAGTCAACGAATAGACACTGCCATCAATCAGCAAATGATTAATGCCCTTTGCCTGCAAATACGGACGCGTCCGAGTTAACAACTGGCCGTCGGGCACCTTGATCACCCGCTGGTTGCGGCGAGAAAAGCGGCGCGCCACGCGATGGTTATCAAAAACAGGCAGGGTTTGGGCTGACTGCTCAGCTTGAGGAATCTGCCCCAAATCGGCAAAATCCTTAAGAGGCCGCGTAATTAGCTCCGAGAGACGATCGATAACGAGATAGCACGGACGGGGTAAGACCGCCGACTGCAAGGGCATAATTTGCAGCGTTGAGCCACGGCTGACCTGGGGCGTGACAATGTCTGCTACTTCATCGTCGTCGCTACCACCAACGTCATCATCGTCATCATCAACCTCATCGTCGTCAAAGTCGTCGTCGTCGTCATCAAAGTCGTCGTCAAAGTCATCATCGTCGAGATCGTCAATCAGCTCAGCAGCGACCCCGGCATCTTCAACGATATCGTCTTCAGCCTCGTGATCCCCAGCTACGCCTTCCTGATTAGACGGGGGGCTCTCCTCTGTCGAGGGGTCGTTCTCAATCAGCGCTAGCTGTCGCTCCTCCCCCTCCGGGGGCTTGCGGCGACGGCGACGAGGCGGAGCAGGCTTACTGCTGCTCGGTTCTTCAGGCTGTTCAGGCTGCTCTGACAGGCGACGAGGCTCTTCGGGCGATTCGTCAAGTGCCCCCTCTGCAGTTTTCACCTTGGGGCGAACCTTGGGACGCTCGCGCTTTTCTGGCGTTTCAGGGGCTGCTGGCGCGGCTTTATCAGCCGACGCCGACAGTCGTTTTTGAGAAATTAAGGCGCTGTACTCGTCCTCAGGGAGCAAGTTCTTGAGGATACGACTAATCGTACTGTTGCTGACCCCGTATCGCGCAGCGATGGTCGAGGTGGTGTGCTGTGGTTGCTTATACAACTCAATTACGTCGCGCTTGTCTGAATCAGACAGTTTTCGCGGAGCCATGCTGCTACCCGTCCCTCAATTGCAGTATTCAGTATGACAGTTTTTCAGGGACTTCGTTAGCTCCTCCGGCGAGATCCGCGGCGAGCGCGGGTAGATATGTCATATTCAACCGTCGCCCCCAGGGCAAAGAAAATAGCTGAGAACGTCCAAAACACTTCCCAAAAGGCTCCTTCGACATAAGCATCACGGCTGAGGTCGTAGGCAAATAGAATGTCTGCGATATACAGGAAAAAGCATGCGATCGCAATCAGTCGCCATGTTTGAGAAAACCGCCCGCCCCAGTAGGCAACCAGCAGGGTTCCTGCGATGACCACCAGCAAAGAATCACCCACCACGTAAAACAACCCCACCACATCTTCGAGGGGAGCCAGAATTTCATCCGCTGCAATCACCCAGCCGGGGGCTGAGCTAGACGCTTCTTCAGATTCCTCTGGCAGGAGAGGATCTAGCGGCGTCTCTGGCGATGTCTCTGGCGGCGGCACGGCGGGATCTTCAGGCGCTTGGGCAAAGATGGCTGGCGCGGCAGATTCTCCAGAGACAGTCTCTAAGGCAGGGGCATAGCTTACAAGCTGGGCACTGGAAGACGGTGCACTCGCGACATCTCCCAGCTGGTAATTGACAAAGTAGGCTAGTAACACACCCACCGTGCCAATCCCAAAGATTAAAAGCCACTGAGGCAGGGCTAGATCAATCCGACGCGGCAAGACAGCTTGAAGTAAGCCGATAAACAAAAAGACGTAGCAGAGCAAGTAGAAAAAATCGCCGAGCGACACCGCTGGATCAAGCCCCCAGTAGGTGCCCCACAGAGCAAATAAAACATTGCCAAGGGTAAAGGCTAACATGCCCATGCCCATCGACCGCCAAACCCCTCGACCACTTAAAATCTGAGGGCTATTCGCGTTGCGAAAACAAAGAACGGTTGCCAGCGCAAAAGCGATGATTTCTAAAAGATTAATGCCAATTAAAAACCAGTTAGGTAGCTCTTCTTGGCCTGGCGTTCGTACGCCAAATAGCAGGAAAAATAAGGCAGAAAATATGGCCCATCCAATGCAAAAAATGATGATGGGTCGGGTAGAGCTCGCCTGAGTAGCAGAGGACTGTGGGCTCAACGGTACACCCTCGAATGCTTACAACTAAACTGTTACTTGACTGTTACTTGCACTATTGCTTGCAGCATACCCTCTGGTAGAGCTTCGTCTAACATTTGCCCCTCAAATAAGCACAAAATCAAAGCCAAAACTCAAGGCATACTGTAAGTAGCTGACAGTTTAGCAAGTCAACGGTAACTTTAATCATTATTATCTTGCGTCTTTAGATTTCTCAAATCTTTCCCTACTGCCAAAGATCTCCATTGGGAGACTGACTCAACCATTGCAAAAACTTATCGCGCTCGCTGACTGAGAGATCATCAAGCGATGCCATTGCTCGGTCTGTAAAGTTAGCCTTGCCAAAGTAGGTTTTACCCAGGTCGTAAAGACTACTCAATAAGCTATTCAAATGCTTTTCCTGCCAGGCTGGCAATTGGCCGTATAGAGGATCTAGATTGAGCAAATTATGTACCGCTCTGGCGGTGGCTCCTTGAGGTAATCTTAGCTGCGCCCCTGCCACCGCCAAGTCAGACTCAAAACGCTTGGCCTGCTTTGCGCCCAGTAGATCTTCAATATCTTCGTAAATAGCCTGCAAAATTAGCACACAAGCCTGAATATGGGACAAAGGCAACTTACTAGAGGTCTGAGAGACAGCAGCGGCCATCTCAGCCCCATCCAGCCGAATTTTGCCCCAAATACTAAAGCGTTCGGGCTCTTCTAGGAGGACACATGCTTTGCCTCGGTTATCAGTCAGATCGCGCCAGAGGGTTCTAGCGTCTTCCTCTTGGGAAGCTGTAAATACGCTGAGCAAACGAAACGTTTGCCCCTGATAGGAAAGGATAGGAATTTTTTGATCTTTGGATGGATGCTGAAAGCTCTTAATCTCAACATCCTGGCGCTTTAGGATAAACATGATGTCGTTTATAGATTCCTACCAGAACTGATCAAGGAGGCGATCTGCACAGAGAATTTTAGAGATCAACCTGCACAAGCTACACAGCCAAGGCGCGTTTGCCCCAACTTAAAGCTCTTACTATAGTCGCCCCGTGAGCCAAGCTAACCATTGCCCGGCGGTGGCTTAACTAAACATAATAGAGGCCCGTTGGGGTGCGTAAGTTTCCTCAGCATACCCAGTTGCCTTGCCATAGGCAGCACCGCTACAATCTCAGTGCGGGTTAGAAAGTGGCTCAGGTTTAGATTTATCTAAAGATTCAATGCTGACAGTGTGCTTTTCTACCGTTTGGGGATCCTTAGCTCAGTGGATAGAGCAACCGCCTTCTAAGCGGTCGGTCACTGGTTCGAATCCAGTAGGATCCGTTTTTTGTCTCTTTTCACCACCATCCCCCTCTTGATTTAAGGCAGATTTGGCTGTGCGCTATGCAGATATTGCGGCAGATATTGCGACAGAAAGCGCCTTTTGACTATCTAAGGCCATCGTTAGGGCAAGTTCACAGGGATAGCAGGTTCATCATTGAGGGAATTGAGGGAATGCCCAGCTAAGCATTAGGGTGCAAAAAGGTTTAAAACCCCTGTTTAACTTGGCTAATTGCCTCTACAATGACATCAAAAAATTTGCTGCTAGCTACATACCTGACAGCCCTACTATGTCTTTGTGTGAACCTGACTTTCAACCGTGTCGCCCTGGGCCAACATGACCTCAACCCCCACAACGTCTCAACCCGATGCCGAAATTCTTAGGCCACGCCGCACTGGCTGGTTGTGGCCACTGTTGTGGCTGAGTCTTTTGATGAGCTCAAGCGCCCTTGGCATCTGGGCATTGGCCTGGATGACTCGGATTCCACCGCTGCCAAATTGTGAGCAAATCTCTACATTTAGTACGGATGGGGAACGATTTTACTGTGCCAAGGTCAAAGCCGAGTCTGGTAGCGAGCAAGATCTGATCGAAGCGATCGCACTGGCCCAAGACTGGCCCCAGGATCACCCCACCTATAAAGAATCCCAAAGTCTCCTCAATCGGTGGTCAGAGGCCCTGCTTGACAAGGCCCAGACCCGAATACAGCAGGGTGATTTAGCAAAAGCGATAGAGCTCGTCGAACACATTCCTGAAAAATCAGAGGTGTATTCAGCCGTTGAAGGCGCGATCGCAACCTGGCAAGACGAATGGGCCCAAGGAGAAACCATTGCCAAAAGAGCAGAGCAAGCGATCGAAAAACAAGATTGGCCCGAGGCCCTCAAGGCCCTTCAGGAGCTTAAACTACTCAGCAGTGATTATTGGCTCGCCAATCGTCACCAAGCCCTAATGGAACGGGTGCAGCGAGAAAAAACCTCCCGCACCCAGCTCGAAGAGGCCCGTGCCGTTGCCCGGACAGGCGACTTTGAATCCATCGTTGAGGCTCTGGAGCAGGTTCAAAAAATTGACATTCGAAGTCAGGTTTGGCCTGAGGCCAAGCAATCCATTGACGATTGGTCAGATGCGGTTTTGCAATATAGCTTTCGTAAGTGGGAGCAAGAAGATCTTGACGGGGCGATTGAGGCGATTCAAAAAGTGCCCGTTGATGTGGCTAAGTCTCCCGAAGCCCAAGATCTGATTAACTTTGCCTATGCTAAGCGCTTAATTAATCAGGTAGATCATCACTGGCTGCCTTCCTATGGCAAGCTGCTTAGCCTCAGGGAAGCCATTCAGGCCGTGAGACAAATTCCTAAAACCAGCCCCTTTTATGCAGAGGCGCAGGCTAGCAGCAGTGCCTGGGCCCAAAAACTTGAAGACCTCAGACAGCTCTATTTTGCCAACATGATGGCACAGCTGGGGCACAAGCCTGCCTACCGCCTTGCCATCGAGCAAGCCCAGCTGGTTACCCCCGAGCGCCCCCAGCGGGTACAGGCTCAAACCCTGATTTCTCACTGGAATAAGGAAGTTGAGCGGATCGAAGATCGGCCCTATCTGGCCAGAGCTGAGCAATTTGCCTCGGCAGATAGTTTGACCGGGTTTCAATCTGCCATCGCTGAAGCCCAGCAGGTCGAGCTGGGTCGGGCCTTACGGGTAGAGGCCCAAACCAAAATTGCAGAGTGGAACAAACGCATCCAGATTATTGAAGATCAGCCTATTATTGATCGGGCCATTGCCCTGGCTGATCAAGGGAAGCTACAGGATGCCGTTGATGAAATTGACCAGATTGGCGAAAGCCGCGCCCTGCATGCCCAAGCCAAAGAACTGGCCAAGGGCTGGATCACCCAAATCCAAATCGCGGCGGATCGTCCGATTTTGGTGCGGGCTGAGAATCTGGCGGCGAGAGGACGGCTCTCGGATGCGATCGCAGTCGCCGGGCAGATTGGCTACGGTCGTGCCCTCTATGGCGAGGCCAGGCAATCGATCTCGATTTGGGCCGCCGAACGCGATGCCATTTGGGCCGCCGAAGCAGCCGCCTATGAAGACTCGTATGATGAATATTACGAGGATGACGGCTACTACGAAGATGACAGTTACTACGAAGAAGATTACTAGCCCCCACCCCGCATGAGTGAACGCCCCCTCCAACTAATGCTGGTGGATGAAGACCCGACATTTCGGCTGGGCCTGCGGGTTTGGTTAGAGCAGCTGCCCGGCTTCCAGGTGGTAGACGAAGCCGGCAGTGCCCAGGCTGCGCTAGCCCAGCTGCGATCGCGGCTCCAGACTCTCGAACAAGCCTTTGATGAACCCTCTCTGCGCAGCCGCGATCTACGCTCAATTGATCTTGTGATTGTAGACATGGGCCTAGGGCAGGGCAGCCCTGACGAGATGCCCGGCCTGATGCTCTGCCGTGCAATCAAGTCAGAGTTCTCTAATTTGCCTGTATTGATTCTCAGTGCCCAAGCTGAGCCCGTCCTTGAGTCAGCCGCCCGGCAAGTGGGGGCCGACGGCTATGGCACCCGAGGCATGCCGGTCAGAGCCTTGGCTCAGCTTATCCGCGAGGCCGCCCGCCCCCGCTCTGTATCTGCCTCTGAAGCACCTCAGCCGGTAGCTGCCCCCGTCGGCCCTGACAAAATCCCGGGGCCCTTTACGGCCATGCGCCTGAGTATGCGACTATCGGGGCTACAGCAGATTGAGCTCGCGCTGGCCGAGCTGCAAGCGGCCCGAGAGCAGGGTCGCCTATCGTGGCTCACGGCGTCGGTGCTAGAGGGGCGAGCCCGCGAGCTCAGAGCGGCCCGCTGGCTCGTTGGACAGCTTTGGGCCACGCCTCAGTTTACCGATAATAGTCTGGGCAGCACTTGGGCAGACAGTCCTAGAGAAACGGCTGCGATCGCACCCCGAGTCACTTCCCCTCGTTCACCCGCAGCTGCGGAAACCAGATCAGGGCTATCGGCACTGCAAACCGATCTGTCATCCCCTACCCTGTCGCGCTCCGGCGATCTCCAAGCCCTCATTTTTGAAACCGTTTTTAGCAAACTCCAAACCAGCCTTAACAACACCTGTTCCTTCCCGTTAGAGATCGATATTTTGCGCACCGAAAAAAAGCGTGAACTGTTCTACATTATCCTGCGCAAGCTCGAAGATTTGCTAGACAACCTTCGTCAGTCAAATATTCAACCAGGGCAGCTCCCCGAGAGAACGCCCAAACTGCTGGATGATCTTTGGTTTAGCATCATCGAAGAGTTTTTTGGGAAATACTACACCGTCCGGGTCAATACCGTAGAACAAGAAGTCGTCTCGGTGCTACAGCAAGAACGACCAACGGTACGCGCCGAAATTCTGAGCCAGATTCCCCTCGTGCCTGAGCTATTTGGCCATTGGCTGTTTCAAGAAACCTTATTTATCGACGGAGCTTCCTATTTAGCCACCACACCAGAGGCAATTCACCACAGTGAAAAGCTGCTCGAAAATTTACTGATTCAAATGGCAAACGCGGTGATGCAGCCGTTGCTCAATCGATTAGCCGACGTCGAGGCTATCAAAAAAAATCTCTATAATCGCCGCCTCATGTCCACCCGTGAAATTGAACGGTTTCGCAACAATTTAGCCTGGCGATATCGCTGGGACTGTTGGGTCAACGAACCTAAGGCAGTGTTTGAAAGCCAGTATCTCTTATTAGCGCTCACCCCCCAAGGCATTACTCGCCATCAGATCTACGCCCCCCGACGAGATGAGCTTGATCAGCTCTCAGGCCTGCAGTGGGCGCTGACGATGGCCATTGAGACCCGCGACGCCCTGGCCCCCAGAGTTCGCACTGTGATCTCATTTGTCGGCAGCGGTGTTGTGTACATCCTCACAGAAGTAGTCGGACGCGGCATCGGCCTAATCGGACGGGGCATTTTGCAGGGGGTCGGCAGCGCCTGGCAAGATACCCGTCGAGCCCGACGACGCAAACAAGCCGAGTTTAACGAGTGGGAGTAATATCAAATCCGCATGAAGTCCCCCTGATTCCAAATGGGAGTGTGTCAGGGGCATAAAATTTTACGCCCTCCGATATCGGTTATAGCTAGACAGGATTTCGTATAGGTCATAATTTTAGCCATGGCAATGTCGATTCCGCCGATCAACGCTTCGCTACCCGGCGCACCCTGGCTGGTTGCCCATCGTTCAATGCTGGGCATTCACCAACCTTATAGGCTGACCCTCAACGGTCAAGATTATGTTTTGTGGCAAAACACCCAGGGTGAGATATTTGCCCTGAAAAATATCTGCCCCCATCAGCAGGCCCCCCTCTCTAACGGCTGGATTTGTCCAGAGCACAACACAGTTGTCTGTCCTTTCCATACGGCAGCATTTAATAGCAGGGGGCAGCTTTGTCGGGAGGGTAAACCTGAGGGTTCTCCCTTAGTTGAGCCACTGGAGCTAGTTGTAAAAGGCGACTTTATTTGGACCCATGGGGGCCACGAGCCTAGACTACCTATTCCTGAAATACATCAAAAAATTGCAGCAGATTACGAATGGGTTGGGGTCGCTATTTCGCGCAGTGTCAGGGGTGACTTGCTTAGCAATATCCTAATCAACTACGACTACAATCACCAAAACGGCGTCCACCGAGATGTTCTGCGGATTAAAAATAACCACGTTTCTCACTTCGAGCACAGTGGCTATCATGCAACGGTCATTCAGGGCCTTGAACGGGCAGATAATTCCTGGCAAGAGCTACTCAGCAACCCATCATTGCTGTTGTTACCAAAAGAATACGAAATCCATTTGGAGTATGAGTTTCCTTCAACCACCGTTGTGAGAACGTCACTACCTACCGGCAAACTAGTGCAGATACATCTGTTCTACCCAGAAAGCCAGGGGCACACCCGCTCAATTGTCTTGGTCTTTGCCCAGTACAAATACAGCCTACTCAAGGCCTTTAACAAGAGCATCCTCAACGGTGTTGCCTTAGTCGTCGAGCAAGACGCAAAAGCTATCGAAACTAGCTATCCACGACAGAAATCTAAGATGCGTCTGCCCAATGAAGAGATCTTAACCTACGCCGAAGATCTCTATCACGGTTGGTGAGACCCGCTACCTGTGGGATATCTATTCTCGGTAATTAAGAATTTGCGCAACTGTCCAAGAAAACTCTGGCAAGGTAGGTGACTGGACTGTTTGGTTATCTACAAACACGGTCTCATCATAGAAACCCTCTCGGAGGGTGAGCATCGTAATCTTTTGTGTCAGCGGATCCACAATCCAATATTCAGGAATCTCTCTCACTGCATACTCCGAGCGCTTTTGTCGATAGTCTCGCGAAGGATCATCAGGCGAGACTATTTCAACGACTAGCAAAGGTGCAGGCATGTCTAAAAAAATTGTATTCCGAGACTTGCCATCCAAGGCAGTAACACCCTCTTCAGAGAGAATCACTAAGTCAGGGTATCTAAACTTAGCGCGTTTACTAGCAAGCTGAAGCTCTGCATCTTTGTGACAAACCCGAACCAGCGGCACCAGTTTAATAAACTGAGCCATCAGAAACATACCAATACGAACATTTAAAGGACTCTCAGGGGGCACATCCACCAGCTCTCCATCGATCAGTTCGTAACGAGCGTCTGTACCACTGTCATAGGCCAGGTACTCTTCGACGGTCATATATTTTGGGGTGGCGAACTGGACCATATCCCGATTTTTTCAACTCGCATCTACTGTCATTATGGCCCATTTGTCGCTATGGCCCGTTTGTCACTATGGCCCGCTTTCTAGTTTTGACCAGAACTCCCGCAGCCTATCCTTGAGCCGCCATCCATTCGACGCAGTGCTGCATCTCAGCAGCCATGGTCTGACGATCTGCGTGATAGCGGCGACCGTGCCCTGGCAAGACCCATTCAAACGAATAGTCCAGCAGGCGCTGCATAGACTCAACCTGCTGCGGCCAAGAGTACCAGCAGTAGCGATGAAACGCATACAGGTGCTCTAGATAAACCGACCAGGCCAGGTGATCGCCTGTGAACAAAAACTTGTGGTTAGACAGCAGTACCGTGTGGCCTTTTGTGTGACCAGGCACTGGAATTATGAGCAGATCGTCGGCCAAAGCATAGGGTTCAGCCCCACTGGGCTGGATCTCGACCCCTTGAGTCTCTCGACTAATATCATCTACATGGAGAATCCTGTCGCAGCCAAAATGATCGTGAAACTTTTGATGATCGGCGATATCATCGCGGTGGGTGAGATACAGGTAGCGCACACCGCCCATCGCCTCTAGCTGCTTGACCAGCGGCGGGGTAAACCGAGGCGAGTCAACCAGGATATTGCCCTCTGCGCGCTGAATAAAATAGCTCGCCGCCGCGTATGATTTCTCAGAATGATAGCCGCAGTGATAAACATTATCTTCAACCAGGATCGGTAAGCTCGCCTGGGCCTGCTTCATATCCATCGGTTTCTCAACCGTGCCAATAGAAGCGGTGGGGCAGGCCAGCAGGGCTTGCAGAGCTGCCAGACGTTCTTTGTCATTCACGGGCTGATGCTGCACCGCAGACTGCCCCTCGGCCCGACTGAATATTTTGGGGGCCATCCATCGGCAGGTGTCGCAGTCAATGCAGGTGCTGTCTACATAAAAGTCGCCCTCAATATTCTGAGCGCGTCGATCTTTGAGGTGTGCCATCGCTGGGTGCAGTGGGTGAGGAACACTCTCAGTTTAGCGATTTTAAGCCCAACTTGTAGTCGCTATGACTTTAATTAAGGCTCTATACCCCAAAATAGGCAGGTGCATTGCCGGGAGCCCACTTAATATTGCAGCCGACGCTGGGCGTTTGCTCGGTAGGCACGCCCTGCCCTGACAGCACCTGATCGATTGCCTCCCTCAGATCGGCCCCGGTCACTGGCTTGCCATTACTGGGACGGCTATCGTCAAGCTGACCGCGATAGGCCAGTTTTAGATCAGCATCAAACAAAAAGAAATCTGGTGTGCAGGCAGCTGTGTATGCTTTGGCCACTGACTGATCGGCATCAAAGCAGTAGGGAAAATTAAAGCCGAGGGTTTCAGCCATAGCTTTTAAGTGCTCAGGGCCATCTTGGGGATGGGTTTCGAGGCTGTTTGAACTAATCGCCAAAATTCCCACATCTTGAGCAGCGTAGTCATGACCAAGTCTGGCCAGTTCTTGCTGAACATGCTTAACGAAGGGGCAGTGGGCACAGATAAACATCACCAAAAGGGCTTTCTTGCCCGCAAAGGTGTTGAGGGAAATCGTTTTACCTGAGACCACATCGGCCAGCTCAAAATCTGGGGCAGCCGTCCCGAGGGGCAGCATGGTTGACTCGACCATGACCATCGGACGTTATCCTCCAAACGAGAAAGCGGTTAACACCAAGACAGAGAGCAGCAGTCCAGGACTCAGCAACAGTAACAGGGTAAACAGCTCGTGCATTTCCATGGGTCTAAATATCTGTGACGGCATCCCTATAATGACCGATAAATCTTGGACTGGCCGAAACTTTTATCAAAAAAACAGCCCATTTTTTACAAATTGGCGTATGCTGTTACCTTTAATCGCGTCAACACGTTTCCAGTGGGGGGTTAACGCCATGGGATATCAACAAATTGGGGGATGGCTACAAAGCGGGATACTCGCCACGACGCTGGTGGTTCCGCTGGCAGTATCAACCAGTCTGATTTTCCCAGGCAAAGCCTCTGCCCAGGATCTGTCTGGTCAGGCTTTATCTGGCCGAGAGCTATCAGCATGGTCGTTCGACCCGTCTACCCAAGCGCTTGAGTTCTCACTGCCAGAAGGGGTCATGCCCCAGTTTTTCTTACTGGCCGAGCCGGCTCGCATTGTGCTAGATATTCCCGAAACCCAGCTCGGAGATGTTGATACTGAGCAAACTTATGAGGGTGCGATAGAGCGTATTCGAGTTTCCCAATTTTCAGACAATGCCGTGCGGATTGTCGTAGACCTGATGCCGGGTACTGAGCTAGAGCCTGAACAGGCCGATATTCAGTTCGACGATGTAGATGGGCGGCGGCAGTGGCGATTTCGCCCGCTGATTGCAGGGGTTGTGCCGACCGTTGCCGCTGCCGAACAGGCTGAGCCTTTCTCATCTCTCAATAGCCCCGGGGCCGAATCGCTCATACTCCCTCCCAACCTCAGCGCGGATAGCCTTCAGGCTGAACAATCAGACTCAGCTAGCCATTCCCTCAATGAACTACCCTTGGATCCCTACGCGCCTGCTGCCGATGCTGAGGTGGTCAGTGTGCCATCTCTGGCCGATGCGCCGATTGCCCCTGTAGAGCCGTCCAGCGTACCGCCGGGTATCAATCCGTCCGATAACCCGCCTAGCATCAATATAAACACCCTAGACACCCAGGTTGCTGGCGCAGCTGAGGTGCCCCCGATGAGTGCCCCCGATGTGACTACAAATTCGGCTGAGGCAGTGCAAATTCAGCCAGAAGCAGACGCGATCGCAGCAGCCCCAGCACAAACTACCGGCGATAGCGCTGCCGCCCCTCGCCCCGAAGCGCTGCCCAACCTGACCGGGCCAGCTGCACCTTTATCAACGCCAGCCACAGCAATCGAAACCGAGTCTGACGTGGTCGCCCCACCACCCACCAGCGAACTCAGAGCAGTCGTCGTCACGCCACAGGCATCCCCCAGTTCTGCGCCCGAAAGTATTCCCGAAAGCACTGCGCCTGAAAGCAACGTGTCTGAAAGCACTGCGCCTGAAAGCACTGTGCCCGAAGGTAGTGACATTTCCTCCATAGAAGGGGATTTAGTAGAGCCGATAGAAGGGGATCTAGTAGACCCTGAGTCTGTAGAACCTGCAAACACCGTCGAGGAAGACATGTCAGAGACGACTGCGATCGCAGCCTCATTCTCACCCTTGACAGAGCCCTCATTAGAGCCCTCGCTGACACCTTTTCCGGCAGCAGAGCAGACCGAGGCTGAGAGTACAGCGCCAGAACTCTTCAATATCTCTGACTCTAAGGACCCCAACCAAACCACACCCATTTCAGTATGGCCCGAGCCGATTTCGTTTGGGCAGCCGCTGCCTAATTAAAAACGACCTTGGCCATCGTTTTGATAGAGGCAATCGACCTCAGCATTGTCAGCAACGTCGATGTCACCGGTATAGCCAAAGGTATTCATCCGGTTGCGGCAGGCGCTGATGTCTTCACCATTAATTGCATCTTTTTGTTTGAGCACATTCCAGTTAGAGCTGCGCAGTACGCAACCTGGCTGAGTCTGAGGCTGTGACACAAACACCCGCCGGGGATTGAGCGTGACAAAGGTTCGGGTTTCAGTCACGATAGCGCTGGCCCCATATTGGGCACACAGCTGAGGATTAGGAGCCAGTTTGGCTATTTCCAAATCTGTGGTGAGGCTTTCAGTGCTGAAGTTGACGTTGTAGGTCAAAAGCATACCGGCCACGATGCCGATGATAAAGATGCCGCCTAAAATCGCCAGGTTGAAAAGGTTTTTACTGCCACCGCCCTTCGGATCGCCACCGCCAGGCCCACCACCGCCAGGCCAGCCGTTTGGGCCATTTGGCGGCTCTCGGTAGTCATTCATATCTCTCGGAGGTGGCATGTAACGGGGTTTACGTTTCATGAGACGCTAGAAACAGTCAAAAAGTTTAATCTAAACTACGGTCGACGACTTGAGTGTTCCCCAGGGCAAACTCAGGTCTGGATATGAGAAAGGCTCGGTCTAATCTAGAAGATCTTTTTTTAGTATGCCTTTGATCCGTCGAATTGCGTGTAAAAGCAGTCCTGTTAGTCTACTGGTTCATCACCCGTGAAGTCTATTAAAGCGAGTCCAACCCATAAACACCGCCCATTAAATACGCTGATTTCAGATACCCTGACCATTTTTTGGGGAGATTGGCTCGATCTGCGGGTTCGCATTCCCCAGGTGGCTGCCTCAGGATTAGTATCGCCGCTGATTTATATTCTGGCCTTTGGTCTGGGGTTAGGCAGCTCGATTGATCGGGTTGCTGCGCCGACAGCTGGCGATAGCTACCTAGAATTTATGCTACCGGGGATGGTGGCGCTCTCGTCAATGGTGATTAGTTTTGGAGGTACCACCTTCTCAATTTGTGGAGAGCGGCTGTTTACCAAAAACTTCGAAGAAATGCTGCTCTACCCGATCCATCCCCTAGCATTACACCTGGGCAAAATGCTGGCAGGGATTGTCCGAGGGCTGCTAACAGCTGCGTCTGTGATTTTGGTGGCCGTTGTGTTTACCCAGCAGCCATGGAGCTTTATTAACCCCTTGTTTTTGCTGCTACTCGTCTTAAATTGTGCTGTTTTTGCAGGGCTTGGGGTCATTGTAGGGTTGAACGTAAAGTCGCTAGAAAGCGTCGGCTTATTTAACAACTTCTTGATCGTACCGATGTCGTTTTTGGGAGCAACCTTTTTTGACCCAGTCACGCTCCCCAATGCCCTAAAGGTGATTGTGTATCTCCTCCCGTTGACTTATACGTCTATTGGGCTCAGAGCAGCTGCGTACCAGCCCCTATCAGAGTTTCCATGGTACTCGATTCCGATTTTGCTGGTGATTGCGATCGCACTGTCTTTCATCGGAGCCTATCAGTTTTCTCAGCAGCACGACTAGCCCAAAGCCATAGGATAAATCTAGCTCGCAGCCATGCTCAAAACCGGAGTTAACGACGCCACCTCTGCCCCTTGGTGATGCATCTGAGAAAAGATGCGATAGTCATCCAAACTGGCCGGGGGGACTAAGGCCGGCTGAGTCTGAGCCACCCGCACCAGGTTATATCGGGTCCGCTCACCAAAAATGGCAAACGTAATACGAAACATCTCAAAAAAGTTGATGACCCAGCCACAATCAACCTCCGTGCAACCTTCGTGATACCTGATCAGGTCAGCAATTCTGAGTTCAAGATGGGTTTGCACGTGGCGACAAAATAGCGAAATCTTGAGCAGCACCAGCACCAAGTAGAGCGGGTTGCCCTGAACCATCACTCGAGCAAACAGCGGTGAAGGCTGATCGCGATCTAGGGTGAGCAATTGATTAATCAGGCTATTGCAGGTTCTTAAAATTAGCGCGTCGCTCGCTTCTTCATGATCGCGGTGGGCATAAAGCTCCATTAAAGGCGCTGCCAGAGACTGCTTGAGTATATCAGCGGTCGAAGAAAGGGGTAGCGCAAACAGCAAGTACTGTAGCAGCGCCCGCTTAAAGTCTCGATAGCTTAGGCACCGTACCTGCTGACGAAAAACATTAGCCAAGTTGGCGTAGCTAAACTCACCGGGTCGCAGTAGCAACACCTTGACCAGCGTCAGAACCGTATCACCCAGCACGGTCGGGTTTTTAGGTAGCTGGATTAACGTCCCAGCTGCCGTCCTAGCCGATTTTGACAGACATATATCTGCTGAGACGGGGGCGTCTGAGGTGGTGGCGACGGGGACGTTGCCTTCTGAGCGGGCAGTATACATGGCCAGATCAAACCGAAACTCCTCCCGCAGGGTGTGAGAAAGTAAGCGGGCTGCTTTGCGCTGTTCGATCGGATTTTTTAGGTTGACGTACTGAGGCACCAGCAGGTAGGAGGTGTAGCGATCGCACCAGTGCGCGTCTTCATGATGACGGGCGGCAAACAGCTTGAGCTCCTTAAAGTGAGTACTTTGCACAAACCCTCGCAGCCAGACTCGAAGGCGCTTATTCACCAGCGAAAAACCAGGCTTCAATAGGGCCTTGTCCTGGAAAATATCCACTAGTTTTCTAATCGGCTCAGCGTTGCGTTGCAGCCCCCAATTGTTGATCAAGATGTAGCAAATACGCTTCAGCGTATGCTGAAATTCCCTTTCATCGTTGAAAATGACAATTGCGTGTAGGGCCGCAGATAAATCCCAAGTGGTAGATTGCGTTGGCTCTATGAACAGACGCCGAAAGGCAGTCAATGTGTCTTCAGTTTTCTCCCGATGTACACTTTGCAAGAAAAAATCGTACAAAGCGGACTGCGCCGTTTGAATATCAATTCCGACCATGACTATTGCGGACTAAATCCGACTCCCCTGATGTTCTGAAACTTCTGTGATGGAGAAGCTCACATAAACATATCATCTGTCTTTGGTTAGACAGCCCGTATTATTTCGTAGAAGAAAACAGTAGGCTACCAGCATCAAGGGCCTATCTGCTTATTTTTAAGCACAAAATAGTGTTCTAAGTTACGTTCACGTGTCCGTATCTACGCAACCTACTTACCCAGTTAGATAGCTTACTGGGTGAAGGGTAAACAGTTTATTTCATTCACATGAATTGCGGTCTAGCCACTGGGATATGTCTCTATTGATACTTGATTTAAATCAGTAAAATTTCGGATCTGTGGAGACACGAATTACAAACAATACTCAAAAATTTCTTACTTATACGAAATCCTGCCTAGCTATACCTGATACCGAAGGGCGCGAGCTTTACGCCCCTGACAAGCTCCTGTTTCGAAGCGGGGGGACTTCATTCGGATTCGGTATCATACAAAGAAACTGGCCCCTGCCGTGCTTTTGACCTCGCACAGCGATTAAGCGATCGCAACCTCTTGAGCTTTGAGGGCAAAAATCTTCTCAATCGTTTCGGCCACTGACCGATCTGGCGTTGAGGCTCCGGAGGTTACGCCGACTACAATATTACCTTGGGGCAGCCAATTTTCGGTGAACGTTAAATCTTGATGCAGCAGCTTGTGCTCAATGCGATTGCCAGGGCCAAGACGAGCTGGGCCATCAATATGATAAGAGGGAATATTGCGCTCAACCGCGATTTCTTGCAGGTGGGTGGTATTTGAGGAGTTAAACCCGCCAATCACAACCAGCAGGTCTACATCCACATCCACTAGCTCAAACATGGCATCTTGCCGTTCCTGAGTGGCATCACAGATGGTGTTAAAGCTAGAGAAATGGTCGTTCAGATGTTGAGGACCGTACTTCTGCATCATTGTACGCTCAAACAGCTTGCCGATTTGCTCGGTCTCACCTTTGAGCATAGTGGTTTGATTGGCGATGCCCACCTGGGCAAGGTCAATATCTGGGTCAAAACCATCTGAGTGAGCATGTTTAAATTTCGCTAGAAATTCGCTGCGGTCGCCGCCGTTGAGAATGTAGTCAGCGACATACTCCGCCTCGGCCATATTTAGCACAACCAGATATTTACCGGCAAAGGAGCTCGTTGCCAGGGTTTCTTCGTGCTTATATTTGCCGTGGATGATAGAGGTAAAATCCTTCTTCTTGTGCTTTTCGACCGTATTCCACACCTTTGAGACCCAGGGACAGGTCGTATCAATGATGGTAGAGCCCCGCTCGTTGAGCAGCTGCATCTCTTGGACGCTGGCTCCAAACGCTGGCAAAATCACCACGTCACCCGCTGCAACCCCGGAGAAGTCCTTTTCACCCGCTTTGACATCCACAAACAGCACGTCCATTTCCTTTAGACGCTGATTCACACTGGGGTTGTGGATAATTTCGTTGGTAATCCAGATACGCTGGTTGGGAAAATGCTGGCGGGCTTCATAGGCCATAGCCACGGCGCGCTCAACTCCCCAGCAAAAGCCAAAGTCTTTGGCCAACTTGATGGTGACCGCCCCGCGCTGATAGGTATAGCCGCGATCGCGAATCTCTTGAATCAGATCGCTTTGATATTCTGTGGCCATCTGACCGTGAACCTGCTCTTTTTCGCCAAACCCTTGATTGCGATAGTAATTATCTGACTTGTGGAGGGCGCGTTTAAAAGCTTTGGTATCCATGGGGTTAAAAGGCGAAGGGCGAAAGGCGAAGGGCGAAAGGAATGATTTCACCCCTTCTGAGTTTACCGAAAGGAGGCTCGCCACACTATTGCAATTCTACCTGGCTGTACATTGCGATCGCAGTGCGCCACACTAAATAGCCTTCTCGATTGAGATGTAGGCCATCGGTGGTGAGATCTGTCCGCAGATTCCCTTCCCCCGTTGAGAAAATCGGGTAGAGATCTAAGTAATATGCATCATAGCTATAGGCAATCTCTTGAAGTGACTCGTTCATCGCTCGAACGCGGCTATTGGGTAGAGCCAGCAGGCGATCGCGACTTTCCCAGGTGGCGGTTTCTGCCCCGTGGGGCAGAATTGATTGCACCACTATCTTAGTGTCGGGGTGATAGCGTTTCAGGTAGTCCATAATTTGGCGATAGTTGCGAATAATCTGATCGTCGCTTTTACCCCAAATCAGGTCGTTAATGCCAATCATGACGAAAATCGTGTCGATTTCGGCCTGATCTAGCAGATGCAGCCGTGCCAACACACCCTGGGTCTTTTCGCCTGAGATTGCCTGGTTCATCCAGACCCGCCGCCCCGGCAGTAGCTCAGCGGGGAACCACAAACTCAAAGAATCGCCCAGCAAAATCGTCAGGTGGTCTGGGTGCTTGACCGTCATCGCGTCCATTTCTTGCTTGAGCAAGTCAACCCACTGCTCATAGCTGAGGCGAGGTTTGCTCGCCGTAGGCAGCAATGCTGGCTCCGACACTGGTTGAGCGACAGCTGCGGCCGCGTTAGCTTGGGGCAATACGGAGGGATCCCCGCCTGACTTTTCATGCCAGCTTGCTAACAGCGCCATGAACAGGACAGCATTCATCAGCAGCGATAACGCCGCCCAACCTGGAATTTTTAGGGCAAGTCTTGGGACGCGATCAAGCACCGGCTTTAGCATGGCAGTTACGGAGCAATGGCTCAGATTCTAATGGGATTTCTGCCGAATGGGTAGTCTAGTCAATGACTTTTTAACATCTGACGAAGTGATGCGATCAGCTGCGGAGGTGCTTCGCTTGGCAGATGATCTTATCAAAAATAGGCGCGTAGCGGACTCACATCTAAGCAGGTAAGTTGATGACAAATTCGGTGCCCTGGCCCTGGATGGAGTTACAGACGATATAACCCCCATGTTTTTGAGTAATGATTTGATAGCTAATTGACATGCCCATGCCAGTGCCTCTACCCACAGGCTTAGTGGTGTAAAAGGGGTTAAACATTTGCTGCTTTATCGAGTCAGACATCCCAATCCCGTTATCGGCAATCACAATACGGAGTCGGTTGGTTGAGAGCCGTTCGGTGCGGAGGGTGATTTGGGGGGTTTGGGCTTGGGGGACGGCTTCGCTATCGGCTGTGCCCCCTGCGTTCGCTGTGCCCCCTACGTTCGCTGCGCCCCCTGCCCCAAACTTTTCCTCCAGCGCGTCAATCGCGTTAGTCAAGATATTCATAAAAACCTGATTGAGCTGACCGGGATAGCATTCAACCGGGGGTAGCTTGCCGTAGTCTTTGAGGATATTGACGGCGGGCATACCGACTGTGCCCTTGAGGCGACTGCCCAAAATGATCAGGGTATTGTCGATGCCTTCGTGCAGGTCAACGGCTTTGCGGTCAGATTCATCCAGTCTTGAAAAATTTCGCAGCGACAGGACAATTTCTTGAATGCGCTGGGTGCCCATTTCCATAGAGTCGAGCAGTTTGGGAAAGTCTTGCTGGATAAACTCTAGATCAATAGCTTTGATTTTGGCTGCGATCGCAGCGTCTGGCTCGGGATATGCCCGCTGATAAACACTAATCAGCTCAAGCAAATCGTCAGCTTACTGCTGCGCGGGATGCAGGTTGCCATGGATAAAACTGACCGGATTGT
>JBCBZL010000201.1:0-9421 GCA_039815385.1 Cyanobacteria bacterium P01_A01_bin.114 | reverse complement strand
GCCATGCCGGAGGAAGAAACGTGGTTAACGCTGCCAAGACGCTGCAAAAGAGCGATCTTGATCAGTACGATATGGCTTCTATAGAAGCAATTAAAACTCAGGTCACCAATGGTAAAAACGCCATGCCTGCTTTTGCGGGTCGTCTGACCTCTGATCAGATTGAAAGTGTTGCCGCCTATGTGCTAGACCAGGCTGAGAAAGGCTGGTAGATCTAACCCTGGCAGGTCTGCACAGTCTCTTCCGCAAATTCTTTTTCGCAGACTTGTTTTCGCAGACTTACTGTTCCTGTTCCTGTAGAGTTCACTCTTGCCTTGCCTATGGACGGCTGGGCGGGTGATGTGACTATTCAGGGACAGGTTATTTTTATGGATAGTGAAATTGGATAGTGAAAATGTCGTCTAGTGAGTCCCACTCAAAGTCCCCTTTTTTAAGGGAGATTTAGGGGGATCTCGACGAGTTCAAGGGTTGGAGATCCCCCCTAACCCCCCTTAAAAAAAGGAGGGCCTTCGAGTTGGAGCGTATCTATGGATATCTTGCGTTGGTTAACAATTGGCTTCAGCCTTTTTTTGTGGACCTTGGGGCTGTATTGTATGCCCGCCGCATGGGCTGAACCCCTGCATAGCCCACGCGACAAGGTAGCCATTCAACAGGGGGTAGCCGCCTTTGAGCAGGCAGATTATCAGCAGGCGATCAGCGCTTTTTCTCGGGCGGTTGAGTTTAATCCGTCCTCGGCGGTGGCTTACAGTAATCGATGTCTGACCTACTTGCAGCTGGGCCAGCCAACAGCGGCAGTCTCAGATTGCACCCAGGGGCTGCGGCTAAATCCGGATATGGCTGAGCCGTATCTCAATCGCGGGCTCGCCTACTATCGCCTAGGCCAATATGGGGATGCGATCGCAGATTACCAGCGCCTGATCGACCGCCACCCTGACGACCACCGCGCCTATTACAACCTGGGCCTGGCTCAGTCAGCCCTGGGTAATCATACCGCCGCCCTTGAGATCTACGGCATCGCTTTACACCATACCGTTGCCTCAAATGCGCCCGCCGAAGCTAAGATTTATAACGATCGCGGGGTGGCTTACCTGCACCTAGAGCGCTACAAAGCAGCCCTGGCCGACTTTACCCAGGCCCTCGCCCTCGATACCGACGTTAATAACAGCGTACGCGCCTACTTTAATCGCGCCTGTTGTTACCAACATCTCAAAGAATATTTGTTGGCCATCCAAGACCTGAGCCGTGTATTATCGGCTACCCCGGATGATGCCCGTACGTACCTGGCGCGCGGGGTGGTTCACCATCAGCTGGGAGATCGGTGGGCTGCGATCGCAGACTGGCGAGAGGCTGCCCACTACTTTCAAACCCACCACGAGTTAGCGGCTTATCAGGCCACCCTAGAGCTGATTGAGACCCTGCAGAGAGCGTCGCCAGAAACACCAGAGACAATGGTTTTAGCAATCTAGAAAGTTCTTAAAAGCTCAGAGCTTGTACCTGCTGTTGCAGACACAAATTGGTGTTTCGAGCAACATCCCGAAGGCCCACTCTTCGAGAAGAGCAAAGCTCTACATCCCCCAGCCCCTTCTCCCAAAATCTGGGAGAAGGGGCTGGGGGATGTAGAGTTCTTTCTGTAGAGAAAGGCTCACGCGGCTCAAAGTCCCTCTCCCAGTCGTGGGAGAGGGATTTAGGGTGAGAGCTCTACACTACGCCCTATCTACCTGTTTCATCAGCTCCTGTACCGCTTTCTTAAAGGCTCCCCGGTCAAACTTGGACGTATATCGCAGGTGGATAATCACATCCGTAATCTGCAACTGGTTAGCATTGCCATTCATCAGAGCTGGGTTGTTTTCTGGCGGCATCTCAAGCCGCCAGGTCGAGACCGCGCCAGTGCCCTCAAAGGGGAAATAGCGATCGTCAAAGATGAAATCTAAGTTGAACATGCCCAAATCTTCTGAAGGTTTGGAGATTGCAATTTGTTGATTGGCTCTCCAGTTGACCCGCAGGGTGCTGGTGTCTGGCTGCTCATCGCCCAGGCCCATCAGGTAGCCAACTGCGTTGCTGTCGGGAACTAGCAGCGTTTTGTTGCCAGTTTGACTCAGCGTGGCGTGCACCGCATCGTAGGGATCAATTTTGCCACCGGGGGCAATCTTGTCGTCGGGGATAACCGAGATAGCGAGGGTTTTGATCAGGCGACAATAGTGCCCCGGAAAGTCGAGATTAAACAATCGCTCACCCAGGGAGAGTTCACAGAGGCCCGTTTGTTTGAGAATCTCAAGCGCTTCTGGGAACGTTCGCCGCATCGAGATGGTTTTCTCAATGTCCTGGAAGCGGCTGTCCTGATCCAGGCGGACTTTGTCCATCCGGTTGAGCTCTAGCAGCAGAGACTCTCCGGCGAGTAAACCTTTTTTGAGGCTATCCCAGTGGCCTGGGGTGATAAAGGTCTGGGTGGTGGGTAGCTCAAACTGGAGGGCTTTTTCGGCGGCTTTGGCCAGATCGTAGGCGAGTTTATAGGCCTGGAAGTATAGCCCAGACAGTCTGCTGACCATCCAACTGCGCAGCTCGCCATTGGTAAACTTACTGCGGAAGAAGTCGGCTACCTCCTGGTTTTGCTGAAGTTCTTTGTCATGCATCAGCTGCTCAAATTCTGTTCGCTGTAGTCGGGTTTGAGCCACGAGAAGTTGCAGATCAAGTTCTTGTAAATCAAACTCAGCGGTTTTCTTTTCCTGTTTCCAGTCCTCCAGTCGGCGTTGGTATTCTCCAATATCCTGAGACAGCTCAGTGGCGATGTCTAAACCTTCAGCAACGACGTCTACAATCGCGGCCTGAGCTTCAAACCCAGCCGCCAGATTCTCTCCTTTTAAGGTGCCAGTCGCTAGAGGGCTTCCTCCAAAACCGCTAGCACCAACTGATATATCAGGCGTAATTTTTGCCAGCTTTTCTAACACAGTAGCCACTCCACTGCCGACTTTCAGGGCTCTGACAACATTCTTGAAGGTGATGGCAGATGCCTCTGCCGCGCTGAGTGAGAGGCCTGCGGTGCCATCTTCTACCAGACTTCGATAGTATTCTTGACGGGCTTCTATATTCTGGCGATTAATCTTCAGGGCTTCTATCTCTTCTTTTACCTCAGCCAGTTCATACTGCTTGAGGGTGGTGATCAGATTGAGGAGATTGCGCTCGTGGATACGCTGCAATCCACTGAGCTGCCCGTCGTCTTTGGCCTCAAGGGCAGAGAGAAAGGCTGAGCCGAGGTCGCTGACCATTGAGGTAACTTCCTTGGCCTGTTCTAAAACCGGGCCATAGCGGTAGTGGGGCACAGACCCATTCAGGTCGGCTAGGGCTCCACCGATGCCACTGCCACCCGCTACGGCCTGCACCAGCGCAGCCGGGTCAATGGGCGGTTGGAACAGGGCCAGCTGTCGGAAAATACCTTCGATATTTAAGCTGTGACGGATTTTATAGAGGCGATCTTCGACCAGATCCCAATAGCCAATAAATTTTTCGTTCTCGGGCACGCAGAAGTAGGTGATCAGATGGGCGTGGGGGCTGAGGCTAATGGCCGTGCCGCCTGCGGGGGCTGTCTTCTCAAGCTCGGTCAAAAACTCGATGGGGTCTTCGTAATTTTGGACAAAGTCGCTATAGGTGCCGATTTCTTCTAGCTGCTTGACGGGCTTGGTTTTGGGTCTGGGGCCGAGCAGGTTAAACGCCAGCACGTAAAGCATGGTGGCTTCGGTAATCGACTCGCGGGTGTCTTGGGTAAACAGCGAATCGCCCCAATCCAGCAGGTTGTCGATATATTTCATCACAATCGCTTTTTGATAGGTGGTGAAGCGCAGGGCTGCGATCGCATGGGGGTCAGCCGGATCTTCTCGATAGACGGTCAGGGCATCTGACTGGGTCAGCAGCGCTAGCAGCTGCTTGGGCGTTTGATTTCGGAACGGTAGATACTGCCAGTACCGATCATTCGGGTTAACGGCTGGGTTAGGGGGTGTGCTGGGGGCAGTCGCCGTGGGGTTAAAAATGTAGTGGTACCACTTTTGGGCATCGGCAAACTGCTGATTGGCATTGAGCTGATTGGCAATCAAGAAGGGGATATGGAAGAAAATCTCTTCATAGTAGAGTTGGTAGCTGCCCTGGAAATCAATCTCAGCCGAGATTTGATTGCGACTGTGGGGAACATAGGTCTGATTGGGCGCGTACGCCTGCCAAAAATCAATTTCTTGAGTCTGCTGAGACGCCGGACTGAGAAATTTATCGATGCCCCCGGTAAACAAGTTTTGGCTGAGTTGATGAATTGCGTAGGTACTCAACCGTTCAAACTGGAATTCAACTTTGTTAGTTGCAGAAACAACCGGGGCCTGATCTGCTTGTAGGCCAAAGGAAATCGAAATTGCCTGAGCCCCATCATTTGAAGTATTAGCCGCATTATTAAACTGCACCTGCATCAGCTCGGTGGCAGTGGGTACGGATAGCTCTAAGTTATCGGCATCTAGGAAGACGGCCCTCATCAAAAACTGGTCATCACCGGTATCGGCAATATACCAGCCGGGTCGATTGTGAACATCTAGAAATGACACCTCTCGATTTTGTAACTTTCGAATAATGAAGTTTTGAGTGTCTGTGGTGGATTCTGGTAGCGCCAGAATAGAGGTACTATCTGTGCTGGCAAAGTCGCTGACAAATAGACCATCTGTCTGGGTTAAACTCAGCACCGCCTCGGTGGGTTTATGGCTTTTGAGGCTAACGTCGTAGTTCTTTAAGCTGGTTTGACGGTCTAACGTCAGCTCAAAACTTTGTTCTTCTAAATTGTTGCGAATGCTCCTGATTTTGTCGCCGTAGAAGATGATGATCCGCTCTCGATCTTCCGCAAGCCGCTCAGATAGCTCGCCTTCGAAGGCAATCGGCATCGTAAAGGTGAGCTCTCCGGTCGGCACCAGCGTCATATTAGATGACGGTATCTGAACATTGAGCGGCAGACTAAACAGCCCCGGCTCGCCGACTTTGCGCTGCAGTCGCTCGGCTTGAATGTCTGATTTGGGCCTGAGCTGACTCCACAGCCGAAACTCTGCCATTTGAGTATCAAAAACTGGATTGGTAGCGGCTTGTCTACCGATTTCTAACAGCTCTCGCTGGGCCAGTCTCACACTCTTTAAGAATTTGGTGTTTTCCTGCTCGGCCCCCCCTTGCTGGTGCCGAATCAGCTTAACCCGGTATCCATTCACCTGATTTTCAACGGTTTCTTCAAGGGTTAGGGCAATGTGCTGCCAGACATCCATTGCCAGGGTCGCGGTGAGGGTCTGATCAGGATCGCCCAGCTGAACGGTTAGAGTCAAGGCCTTTGATTCCCACTTGGGGGCGTCCACCTCAATCAGCAGCTGAGCTTGCGAAGCCGTATGGGCAGCTTGAATCGCCGCCCTGGCTTCATTCTGACGAGCGGGCACGGCTTGCTCTTTTTGGGTCGCTGTCGATTCCTTTTGAGCCGCCTCGGCTTCTTTTTGAGCCGCCGCCGCTGCCAAGGCTGCTTTATTCGGAGCATCCGCCGCCGCTGCTGTTGCAGCGTTACGAGCACTGGTCGCCTCGGTGCGGGCATTGGTCGCTTCAGTCCGGGCGCTAGTCGCCTCCTGCTGGGCCGTAATCGCAGCAGCTGTTTTGCGAATAGCTTCAGGAATTTCTGTGATTGGCGTTGTTTTGATCTTGGCGAGTTCTTGAGCAGCCTCTCCAAACTTATTTTCCTGACTCAGCTGCAGCGCTGCTTGGGTAAGGGGTACAGCAGCTCTGACATTATCTTCTCGGGTTTGAGCGCCTGCGATCGCGCTCACATTGTTCGTGGCGGTCACCTCAAGGCTGCCATTGTCATAATTCAGCAGGCTCAGTGACTGGGCTAACGCCTCCTGAGTCACCACCGTGCGATCTTTGAGCGGATCGTCCAAATCTGTGGCAATTGATCCCTGATGCCCCTGCGGGCTCACACTGACCGGTTTTAGCCAGAATGACCCGGTGAGTCGCTCCATATTAAAGCGAGGCACAACAGCGGCCAGCTGGGTATTTTCATCAATCTGTAAAACCTGTGGATTAGTTTCTTGCTGAGGGGATTGGCTACCCGAGGTGGGTACAAACTGATAGGCCCGCTGGGCATAGAGTGAATGCCATTTGATCTGCTGATACTCGGCCTCAGACAGCTGGGTTTCCAGATGGGTCTGCGGCGGTATCCAGGTCTTGCTGAGATTGTAATAGGAGTATTTGACAACGGTTTTGTAGACATCTACGTTTTTTTGCACGCGACCGACAATGCGAGTGTCAAACAGATAGCCCTCGCTATCGACGGTCCACTCCTGTCGCTCTAACCGAGTGATTTCCTCTTTTATGAGGGCAGCTTCCAGGTCACGACGGGCTCCGATTTCCTGCTGAGCTTTGGCAACTGCTTGACTAACCTGAGCTGAGACGCGAAACCCGCTGTTTATAAAAGCCTGACGTACATAGTCAAAGTGCTTGGAAAGCCGATTTAGGATGGGAGCGATCAAAAAGATGGACGTGCTCGAGTTGGAGGAAGTCCCCTGCGCTACGTATCGAGCCAAAGACTCAATATTTTTAATATCGTCGCTGGTGATTTGGGGGGGCTTAAAGACCCCGTTGAGCAGATCGGTTGAGTACTTATTGCGAATCTGCTGGCTCAGCCGCTGATCCTGGGATTCCTTTAACTTTGTGAACTCAGTCCAAAACAGCAGCAGTTTGCCAAAGGCATAGACGGGGGTGGCAAAATCGGAGTTGATCGCCACGTCAATCTTTTCCCAAGGGAGCCAGCGTTCTCCTTTCTGGGTTTTGATATGCCTGCGTAGATAGTAAATGCGGGGTTGAGTGTCGGTGCGCCCAATCAGATAGAGGGTTTCATCTCCTGGATTGGGGTCACCGGCTAGCTCTCGGTGCAAATAGCTGCCCACGATCTTGAGCTTGGCCAGCTCGGCAAACTGATCCAGATAGGTGATGTAGGCGGTTTCAACCGCTGCTTGATTGATGTCGGCCTGCAACAGCGTCTGCTCGAGTTCTTCAAACAAAGGGGTTTTGGTGCGTCGCAGCTCTGGCTCGATGTAGTTTTCGGGATACAAAAAGATTTTACGGTTGGCTTCCCAGACGCGGTAGTTTTTGACCCATTCCCATTCTGCAAGCGGAATCGTGTCAGGATCCACCCCGGCCTCTAGATTCATCAGGCAGTGCTGCACGTAGAGCTGTAGGCTGGCGGTGGCCTGCACAATCCGAGAGGTGTCTACCTCGCTGCCAATCTGCATGTCTAGCAGAAAGTATTCATACAAAATATCGGGGTCTTGTCGGCCTGCAAAGTCGGCGGGCAGCTGTTTCATCGCCATGGCCAGCAGGGCATCCCGTTTCTGAACGGCGAGCTGGTTGCGAATCGGTTTGTAGACTTTGGGCCAGTCGTCTTCGCTATAGCTGGCTCGCAACACTTTGAGTAGCGCCGCTGCCTGCTGACGATAAAAGGCATAATCCAGCTGGTCAGTGTCAGAGAGCTGTATCAGGAAGTCAACATCGCTCCCGATCGACTGGGCCAGGGCAAAGCCTTGCTGCAGGCGGTTAAGCACCTCAATCTGATTGTGGTTGTTGCCGCCCAGAGCAGCGGCGAGCGTGATCAGCTGACGCGGTTCCCAACCGGTCAGCTCGGTCAGCTGCTGGATCTTCGGATCGTTGGCGCTGAGGGTCGAGAGATCGAGGGCTCCTAGACTCAACACCCCCATCAGCTGACGGGTCTCGTCTTTAAAGTCTGTCTTGAGTTGTTGAAAATAGGCCAGGCGATCGAGATTAGCTAGAGACGGTTGCAACAGGTCTTGCTGGGTTAGAGGACTTGACGCAGTGGCAGGCCTGAGCAACAACTCTGGATTGTTTAGGAACGTCTGCGCGTCTGCCACGCTGAATTCGAACTTAGCGAGCAGGTAGAGGAGTTTGACCAACTTGGCGACATAGACTGACAGGCTGGGGGGAATCTGCGAGTCAACGGTTTGAAGCGTGTAGATTTGGGTGATAAACGCGATCGCATCGATCGCTTTTTCTTGGGTTTGGCCCTGGCCCTGGGTTTGGCGGCTTAAATAGTCCACCCCGGTGCTAACCAGGTCGGTTGAGACTTCAAACATATCGGCCAGCCCCTGCAAAATTGCCTCGGGGAGGGCGGCGCTCAGCCGCGTTAGGGTGGTGTGAACCGTAGATTCGATCTGGTTTTGCCGCTCGACTCGCTGCTCTAGCCAGGCTCGAAGGCGATCGCGTTTTTTGAGAACGTCAGCATTGTTGCGATCGCGCTCAGGCAAAACCAGCAACAAACTATCGTCGCTAAAGCTATCAGGCTGCTGACGAGAGACCAAGCCGCTCTGGCTGAGTAGGCCCTGCTCAATCAGCGCCTGTAGGACTAAATCACCCAGGCCAGTGCGGAGACCGTCAAGTTCCGCTTTTAACGTGTCAAACTCACCTATCCAGTTTTCAGCGGTGGCCAGGTGCGTGAGCAGCTCGCTCAGTTCGCTCGGGCTACGCCTGACTGCCGCCAGCGCCTGCACCCGCTGCTGAATCGCACTGAGGCCGCTCAACTCGGGGGTATTGATCACCTCAACCCAGCCGCTGTCTTGTAAAAACTGAAAGATCGCTAGGGATTGAGCCTCGGTGATTTCAGTCGTGGTAAAAGACTCACCGCTGACCAGGATATCGCTGGCCTGGTCTCGCAGCTGCTTAGCCAGGGTGCGCAGATCGGTCTCGGAATAGAGGTCGGCGTGATCGGTGGCCACCGACTTCTCAAAAAAGATCAGCTCGGCCACTGAGATGCCCGTGCGCTGCATCCAGGCCACCCGATCGCTTAACGCCAAGACATCCGGCAGGGTGCCAATGGGGGCTTGATTGGGGGCTTTCTCCATCAGGGTCAGCAGCACTAGAAACTCTGCCACCGTCAGCCTGAGGACTTTGGGCAGCCGAGCCAGCTGATAGAGGCGAGTCAGGTAAGCGGTATCCAGCTCAAGGATCGTCTCGGTTCCGCTGAGATAGGTAACCAGCGCATCTAGATCTTGACTAGACAGTTGCAGAGACTCCATCAGCTTTGAGCGGGTTTGGCGGTCGCGATCGCGACTCTCCTGCCCGGTTCTATCCCAGCGGATGGGGCGATCTAAGTGATAGGGCCAGCGGTCAGCGCTGTCGCCTTGAGCGTTAAAAACCCGATCAAAGAAGGGAATCGTATCTTCTCGCCCGACGTGCTTGAGCCCCGACCACAGCGCCGTCACCTGATCAATAGACAGCCTGTAGTCGTCTTTGAGACGGATTTAAAGTTACAACCGCAGATATGGCTGTTCGTAGCTATTAGCTATTATTTCACTTTTGTTCTAATACCTAATCTCGATGCTGGTTTACCCATTCAACAATTCGGGCGGTCAACATTTTGAGG
>JBCBZL010000097.1:0-14954 GCA_039815385.1 Cyanobacteria bacterium P01_A01_bin.114 | reverse complement strand
TTAAGTTCGAGAGTCAGATTCTACAGGAGCTCATTTGTGCGTTTTGAAAATCCGCTAGGTACTTCACTCAACAATCCGTTAGAGATTGCCCGCTGGATATTGTTTATGTCAGGGGTACGACTATCGCTGTCTTATCGAGAGCGGGTGCCGAGTGCAGGGTCAATGGTGATCGTGAGCAACCACCGTAGTTTTTTAGATGCCCCACTGCTGATGACGGCGGCAGCTCGTTCAGTGCATTTTGCCTGTCATCACTATTTAGGTCAGGTGCCGGTGGTGTCAAAGTTTGTCGAATCGCTGGGTTGCTTTCCCCTAAATCAGCCTGAGCGTCGTAGCCGCAGCTTTTTTCGGCAAGCGATTGAATACCTGCAAACCCACCGCACCATAGGTATTTTTCCAGAAGGAACTGCACCCATGCTAAATACCCCTCATCCCTCGGAGCTCGGTAACTTTCATCGAGGGTTTGCCCACCTAGCGCTGCGAGCTCCCATTGAGGAATTAGCAATTTTGCCAGTCGCGATCGCATCCCACCAAGAAACGTCCGAAGCGGCGGTACCCCTAAAGCTGCTGAAGCTGTTTGATCCGTCTGAACCCCTATTTGATCAACCCGGTTGGCACCCTGCCGTCATGTATCAGCGAGTCAATGTTTTGGTGGGTCGCCCGGTGTGGGTAACGTCCCAACAGAGAGCCCACTACCAGGGTCGTCAGGCAGGAGATTTGGTGACGGAAGTCACCCAAACCTGTTATGACGAAATAGCAACGCTGCTCAAACAGGGTTGCTATTCATAGTCGCTTAATCCACTATCGTCATTATGTTAGAAGCCCCCCTCCGTCTACTGAGCCCCGAACCTCAGCGAGTGGGATATCCCTTGTTTGTTTTTTTACCGGGGATGGATGGAACGGGGCAGCTTCTGCAAACCCAGCTGAGCAGCCTGTACCAGGCTTTCAACATTCGCTGTCTAGCCCTATCAGCCCAGAACAACTGGGGGCTAGCTCAGCTGGCCGATCGGGTTATCAGCCTACTTGCTGCTGAGACAGCCGGGCAATCAGCGCCTATTTATCTATGTGGCGAGTCATTTGGAGGGTGTTTGGCCTTGCAAGTTGCGGTTAAGGCCCCGCAGCTGATCGATCGACTGCTGCTGGTTAATCCAGCCTCTTCATTTCGGCGGTTGCCCTGGATGCGTTGGGGGGCAAATATTTCAACCTACTTACCCAGTGAGCTGCATACCCTTAGCATGCAGGCTCTGATGCTATTTTTGATAGCGCCCCATCGGGTTGCCCCTGCCGAGCGCCAGGCGCTGTGGCAGGCGATGACCTCGGTTCCTAGTAAAACAGCCAGTCAGCGACTTGATATGCTCAAACAGTTCGATGTTGATCAGCTACCCCTAGCGGCCATTCAACAGCCAACACTGCTGATTGCGGGCCAAGCCGACAGACTACTCCCCTCGGTAGCCGAAATCCAGCGCTTGGCACAGATATTACCAGATGCTCAAACGCTCACGCTGCCTGACAGCGGCCATGCTTGTTTGCTTGAAACTGAGGTTGATCTCTACGAATTGATGCGAACTGCCCAGTTTTTACCCCGTGAGCCGGTTAGTTCAGGTTAATCGTCTACGAAAGTCGCGCCCAGAGTATCCTGCTCAGAGTGACATGCTCAGAGTATATTTAAAAGGCAGACAACCTAAGCAAGAGTCATGTCGCACCGCTTTATTCAAGTCGTTAGCCGCTGGGGGGTTGCCGTTGCGATCGCGGCATTTACCCTCTGCATGACGACCTTCCCTGCTCAGGCTACCGGTGTCTACGACTTCCCTGCTACCGTAGACAGCAGTACCTGGGTCATCGACGAGGCCAACCAGATTACTCGCATCAACGAAGGCAAACTCAGCAAAACCTTCGAGCAACTCAGCAATCAAACCGGTCAGGAAGTGCGGGTGGTCACCCTACACCGATTAGACTACGGGGAAACCCCTCAAAGCCTGGCAGATAAATTATTAAGTAAGTGGTTCCCAACGCCCGAAGCTCAGGCCAATCAGGCCGTGATCGTTCTGGACGATGTCACTAACGAGGTGGGCATGAGTGTTGGAGAGGGCACGGCCCAACTGCTGACGCCTGAGATCGCCGAGAGCGTCACTCAAGAAACTATGAAGCTACCGCTGGTGCAAGGCAATCAGTACAACCAGGCTTTTTCAGATGCCTCAGAGCGTTTGGTAGCCGTACTTTCGGGTGAGCCAGACCCCGGCCCGCCTGAGGTCGAAGCCACCATTGATGTAGAAGGGACCTTTGCCACTGCTGAAGAAACCGAGGCAAATCGGTCTAACTCAACCGTTGTGGTGATTGTCTTGCTGGTCTTGGCAACGGTGATTCCAATGGCGACTTACTATTGGTATCAGTCGGTCGGAGGCTAAGTTAATCTGCTTTCAAATCAGCCGACTAGCGCGTCTGAGTCAAAATTGTGGGCTCTCGTAGGTTGGCGTTGGACAACACTACTGCTGTTAGCCAGCAGCTCTTTAAGTCTAAAAACCCCGCAGCTGTTTAACGCTGCGGGGTTTTTAGACTTAACTTAATATCAAGCCCCTATAGAACTAGCAGTCCGAAGATAATGGCGATCGCAACAAACAAAAAGGGATTCATTTCAGACTCGCGATCGCGGCTGGGCATCGCAAATTCGCGGGATGACAGGCCCATTTCCCGAGATCCTCGACCGGTATCAAGTCCTCCAAAATCCCGTGAAGAAAAGTCAGAGCGTCCGCTGTCCCTCCCTCGCGAACGGCTTGAGTCCTTAGAACGATGGCCAGATGAACGATGCTCAGAGCCGCGAGCGCTATCATGGCTCCGGCGACTAGACAGCTTAGATGACAAATCACGATGAAAGTTGCAGTTGAGGCAGTGAAATTGGTATCCACCTCCTTGAACAATGGTTCGCTTACCACACTTCGGGCATTCCAACGACTCAGCGGTTTGGGTACTAAACATAGACATAGAACACTCCTGATGCTATTGCGAAATTACGCTTTTGCAGACGTCCTTGCGGGCCGCGCTACAAACATCTCGATCAGGACTTTCTCAGTGTGAGAAAGTCCTTAAGGCCATACTGTAAGTAATACTGCTGAGACATTCCGTGAGATATGTCACCGATGAACACGGTCATTGGTCATCGACCTAGAAATGCACAGGGTAGCAACCGCTTGCCTGAAAAGGGTTTAAGCGGGGTGAGGGGTAGCCCAAAAAGAACTAAACATGACACCCAGCTGCGTCCGACGATTCCAAATATTCAAATCAGTGATCAAATCAGGTTCACGATTACCACTTTCTCCGCCAACGGGTGCCATAACGATGAGTTCTCCCTTCGGGCTGCGCTCAAACTTGATATCGCGATGATTCCGACAGAGCTGATAAAACTGCTCATCTGTTAGTTGAATAAAGAGATTCAAGTCTAAAACAATCGGAGACATGATGCGGCAGCGTCGAATCGTACATTTATTCTATCGAGCTGATAAAAAATCTAGAATAATTTCTAAATACTTATCGGGATCTTCCAACATGGGAAAATGAGCCGTTTTCGGCATCATCACATAGTCGATCTGATCGCTCATTGCCGCCGCCTGCTGACCCAGCGGGGCCGGGGTGATTTTGTCATACTGCCCCGACACCAGCAGCGTTGGCACCTTCAGACCCGAAAACGCCTTCGGCATTGCCACTGTGGCATGTTGGCTCACCGCAGAGCGCATGGTTCCTAGGGCGGTGGCTTCATCGGCAAGCAAAAAGTCATCTAAAAACGCTCGCTTTTCACCATAGGGAATGGACCGATGCAAAAAGCGCGACATAAAGAAATAGGGAGCCAGCGGAATTTTACCTAGCCAGGAGGGACGAAACTTCACCACGTAGCCACCAAAGCGATAAAAAGCTTCAAAGGCTTTTGGGTCGTACTCAAAACTGCCGTTGCAGGTCAAAATAGCTTTCTGCACACGCTCGGGGTAGCGTTCTAAAAAATAAAGCCCAACTGAGCCGCCCAGAGAGTGGGCATTCATATAAATCTGATTCAGCGAGAGGGCATCGAGCAGCGCTTTAAGATCCTCTGCGAAGCTTTCCATGGTGCCCAGGTCAGGGTCAGCTGCCATCGCGTCGGGGGCAGCCGGGGCTGAGCGGCCAAAGCCTCGCATGTCGTAAAGCAGGCAATCAAACTGGGGGCTGATAGCTCGGGCGGTTGATTCCCAATAGCGAGCTGAGCCGGCCCAACCGTGCAAAAGCACCATGACTGGTTTATCACCCGGTGAGGCTGACTCAGTAATCCATTCGTAATAGTGCTGGACACCGTTAACGTCGACGTAGGCCATGGGCTTAAAGAGAGGCTACCCCTCTAATTAAGCAGATTCTGGCTTTGGCAAAGAGGAAGGATGCATTAAGAGTTCGGCGGTAGAGCGCTTTTCAACCATTTCGCGGGTAATCTGGCAGCGCTTTACATCTTTGCGCGACGGTAGCTCGTACATCACATCGAGCATAATTTCTTCGATGATGCTGCGCAGGGCGCGGGCACCGGTTTTGCGACGAAAGGCTTCTTTTGCGATCGCACGAATCGCATCTGGCTTAAACTCCAGCGTCACGTTATCCATATTCATCAGCTTCTGGAACTGTTTTACCAGGGCATTCTTGGGTTCGGTTAAGATCGCCACCAGTGCCTCTTCGTCCAAAGGCTCAAGGACAGAAATAGCTGGAATTCGACCAATAAATTCAGGAATCATCCCGAACTTGACAATATCGTCCGCTTCCAGATTCTGGAGAATATCCGCAGCTCGCTTATCTCGACTAAACTGTGAGTCGCTGTTTGACTGGACAAACCCCATCGACTTTTTACCGATGCGCTGCTCTACAATTTTATCGAGCCCTACAAAGGCTCCGCCGCAGACAAACAAAATATTGCGCGTGTCGATTTGAATACAGTCTTGGTAGGGATGCTTGCGACCGCCCTGAGGAGGAACATTAGCAACGGTGCCTTCCAGCATTTTTAGGAGAGCCTGCTGCACCCCTTCCCCTGAGACATCCCGAGTAATTGACGGATTTTCGCTCTTGCGGGCAATCTTATCGATTTCGTCAATGTAGATGATCCCGCGCTGCGCCTCTTCGACGTCTAAATCAGCAACCTGAAGCAAACGCAGCAAAATATTTTCCACATCTTCGCCCACGTAGCCTGCTTCAGTCAGGGTCGTAGCATCAGCCACCGCAAACGGCACATCTAACACAGCTGCCAGGGTCTGAGCCAGCAAAGTTTTGCCACAGCCCGTCGGCCCAATCAGCAAAATATTAGACTTTTGCAGTTCGATATTCTCGTCATTTTCATCCCCCCCCGACTGCACATAGCTAAGCCGCTTGTAGTGATTGTAAACCGCCACTGAAAGCACTTTTTTAGCCTCACTTTGGCCAATGACGTGCTCATCTAAGTAAGCCTTAATTTCGCGCGGCTTAGGAATCTGATTAAGCGCAATCGGAGAGGGATTTTTGCGACGACGCTCAGGCTGCTGGTCGCGGCGGGGAACGGGCGGCGAAACCGCCGAGCTAGAATCAAACAGTTCTTCGTCTAAGATCTCGTTACATAGATCAACGCATTCATCGCAAATGTAGACTCCCGGACCAGCGATGAGCTTGCGCACCTGCTCCTGGGATTTTCCACAAAAGGAACATTTGAGATGGGAGTCATACTTAGACATGTGAGCCCTAACCTAGCGCAGTTAACTTTGTATCAGCTGGCATATTTGGTCGAGAAATGACCTGGTCAATTAAGCCATAATCAGCAGCTTCTTTTGCCGACATAAAGAAGTCGCGATCGGTATCTGTCTCTATTTTCTCCAGCGGTTGCCCGGTGTGCTCAGCCAGCAGCTCATTAAGACGGCGCTTGAGATATAAAATTTCTCGCGCCTGAATCTCAATATCAACGGCCTGCCCCTGTGCACCCCCCAAAGGTTGATGAATCATAATTCGAGAGCTGGGTAACGCCATTCGCTTACCCTTAGCCCCGCCCGACAGCAAAAAAGCCCCCATGCTGGCGGCGAGTCCAAAACAAATGGTCACAATGTCGGGCCGAACCTGCTGCATGGTGTCGTAGATCGCCATGCCCGCAGTGACAGAGCCTCCTGGCGAGTTGACATACAGCTGCACGTCTTTTTCAGGATCTTCGGCATCTAAATAAAGCAGCTGAGCCACAATCGAGTCTGCCACCGTGTCGTCTACCGGTGTCCCCAAAAAAACGATGCGCTCGCGCAGCAGGCGTGAGTAAATATCAAACGCTCGCTCACCTCGGCCTGACTGCTCAACGACGGTCGGAACTACGCCCTGAGGCAGACTAACCAGCGGGTGAGAAGGACTTGACCAGATTCGCTTGGATGAGTTCATAAAATTATGTACAAGTTGCTCTCATTATGCACCAGCTTATGAAGTAAGGGCCCTCTCACTTTAGCGAAAATTAGCGGTAAGTAGCTCCTTACTAATATGCAGACTAATATCCAGCATTAATCTACCCCAGGTTAATGCCTAATGGCCGTTTTTTATAATGATTTCTCAAAAATGACCTGGGTGAGACTAAAGGTTGGACAGCCCCCTCAACTACTCCTCTTCTACGGCTGCTGCGTCTACCTTACTTTCGTTCGATACCTGATCGGGTAAGGTTTCTACCGCTTCTTCTCCCTCTATTTCCGGCTCTGCTGGCGTCAACGTGCCCTCCGGCACCAGCTCAATTTCAGAATTTTCTTCCAGCCAGGCCATAATTTGCTCCTTGAGCAGATCTTCGTTAACGACCTGCTGCAGCCGATCCGGATCAACCTGGGACGGATCGTCTACCTCAGCCATCATTTCTTTGATGCGGGCTTCCACTGCGGCTTCTTCAACCTTGATCGACTCCTGCTTAGCAATTTCCCCCAAGGCTAAAGTTCGTCTTAACCGATCAATCGCCTCCGGACGGGCGTTGTCACGCATGTTAGAAACCAGCTCTTTCGTAAGAAATTTGTTGACATCAATGCCTTGATTAGCCAGCTGCATCACGGTCTGAGTAACGATGAAATCCACTTCTCGCTGTACTAGTGTCTTAGGAATCTCAGCCTCCAGGTGGGTCACCAACTCGTCCAGTAAGGCCTTTTCTTTGTTGGCAGTAGTAGCATCATCCGCCTCTTTCTGATAGCGCTCTTCCAGAGAAGCCCTGAGCTCTGCCAAAGTTTCAAACTCACTGACCTCTTGGGCAAACTCATCGTCGAGATCGGGGAGCTCTTTTTCTTTGATCTCATTGAGAGTGATCGTAAAGACAGCGGGTTTGCCAGCCAGCGACTCTTGCGAATACGCTTCTGGGAAGACCACTTCAACATCTTTAGTATCGCCAATTTCCATTCCGACAATACCTTCGACAAACCCCGGAATAAACCGACCTTCTTTGATCTCAACCTGGAAGTCTTCGGCGCTTCCTCCTTCAAATTCCTCCGGGGCTTCACCGTCTACTATCAGCTTGCCAACAAAATTGACCACAGCAACATCGTCTTCCTGAGCAGCTCGGTCTTCAATGGGGACCAGGGTAGCCATATTTTCGCGGTAGCGTTCGAAGGTTTCATCTACCCGCTCGGTTTCATACTTAGATTCTTCTGCTTTCACAGCAAGCCCTTTGTATTCAGCCAGGGTGACTCGAGGGGGCACATCCACTGAGGCAGAGATGGTTAGCTGTTTGCCAGGCTCATACTGATTGACAAGGTCTTCAAACGATGAGCGCAGCTGATAGTTGCCAATGGCTTCGATAGATTCTTGCTCGATCGCTTTATCGATGGCAGCCTGGACTAAATCTTCTAGGGCAGCTGCTTTGAGGCGAGTCGACCCTAACCGCTGAATCAAAATCTGGCGCGGAACCTTGCCTTTACGAAATCCAGGAATGTTGGCCGTCTGCATATAGTTTCGCAGCACCTTTTCATAGGTCTGGCCGGACAAATCGGCGGGCACTTCTATCTCTAGGCCGAGTTGGCTATCGGGTAATGTTTCCTGGGTAACTTTCATTGAGTTTTTTTATCTTTACTGAAGGAGCGATGCTGTGCGCTATTTGCGCACGGGTGCTGTGTACCTTTAACTTACATACCTTTTCAAGGATGCCGCGTGCCCCCTTGCATAGGGGCGCTGCACGCATGATATTCGACCGTTGCCAAACCCGATTAGGGCATAAGCCGCAATTAGTTATGTTACCTGATTATTCGCAATTAATATGAGGTTGGGCCATTCGGGATAACCGTCCATATAGAATCGCGGGGACGCGCTTTGAGAAATGGCAGACTTTAGGTTATAACCTTGATTAGCTGAGATTTAGCTGACTGACATCTTGAGTGGCATCTGACTTGAGCGATATCTGAGCGAGTATTCGCCAGGCGAGTATAGTAAGCTATAGGTTGTCTATTACTGGGCAAGGAAAGGGTGCAGGTGTTGACTTGCGGCTCTTCGGCTAGGATCTCTAGTCAGGCTCATAGCAGATCTCTAGTCAGGCTCATAGCAATTGAATGCACGTAGTGAGTAAGTGCATAGTGAACGCACGTAGTGAATGCACATGATAAATGTGACTTCAGAATGACAGATTTGGACATAGACGGTACAGTCAAGACGGTTGGGTTTCAAAATTGCGAACTGAGGGCTGATTGAGGGCTTACGGACAGCGCAGGGTAGTCGTAGTCATCAGGATTTCAACTGGTTTAAGGTTTTAAAGTAGTTTCTTTAGAATTGTCCAAGGTATCGCTCCGCAGATTGGCCCTTTTAGGGCACGCTTTGAAGAGTTTGCATTAAAAACTTAACCCTTTCAGCTCAAGGGTTTGGCTTACAGGGTTCTAGACAGGTTTTAGACAATTGAATACTCGATTTTGGTTTTAGTGTTTTGCAAACTGCCTCTGCCGGTGTTTGCGTCCTTTTAGTTTACAAATCTAGGTTTATCAATCTTAAGCTTATGAATCCAAAATAAATGAATTTCTAAATCGGCTTTGCTAGCCTGAGCCGTCTAATGTCATCCATCTTTAATCATTATCTTTTTTACAGGAGGGTATTCATTTGCCTGAAAACTATCGTGTTGCCATTGTGGGTGCAACGGGCGCTGTAGGCACCGAGCTGCTACAGCTTTTGGAAGCGCGGGATTTCCCAGTCAAGGAGCTGAAACTGCTGGCTTCAGAACGTTCAGCAGGGTCTAGCCTGACCTTTAAAGGGCAGAAAATACAGGTCGAAGCAATTAGCGAACAGTCTTTCCGAGAGGTCGATCTGGTTTTGGCCTCAGCGGGGGGGAGCGTGTCTCGTCAGTGGGCTCCCGTTGCGGTTGCGGCGGGCGCTGTTGTGATTGACAACTCTAGCGCATTTCGGATGGCTTCCGAGGTGCCGCTGGTGGTGCCAGAGGTTAATCCTGATGCGGCGCTCACCCATCAGGGTATTATTGCTAACCCCAACTGCACAACGATTTTGATGAGCGTTGCCATTTGGCCGCTCCATCAGGTGCAACCCATCCAGCGCTTGGTTATCTCAACCTATCAGTCAGCCAGCGGGGCAGGGGCACGGGCAATGGCTGAAGTCAAGCAGCAGGCTCGCGATATCTTAGCTGATAAGCCTCCTCAAACCGACATTTTTCCCTATCCGCTGGCATTTAATTTGTTTGCCCACAACTCACCCCTGGGTGAGCAAGGCTACTGCCAGGAAGAGCTTAAAATGGTGAATGAAACCCGCAAGATTTTTGGCGAACCCGCGCTGCGGATTACTGCAACCTGCATTCGGGTTCCGGTATTGCGAGCCCACTCGGAGTCAATCAATTTGGAGTTTTCATCCCCGTTTGCCGTTGAGAAAGCGCGCGCGCTGTTGCGGCAGGCCTCTGGGGTTCGACTCCTAGAAGATTGGCAAGCCAATTATTTTCCGATGCCGATTGAGGCCAGCGGCCAAGACGATGTTTTGGTGGGCCGGATTCGTCAGGATCTGTCTCACCCCAATGGTCTTGAGCTTTGGCTTAGTGGCGATCAGATCCGCAAGGGGGCCGCTTTGAATGCGGTTCAAATTGCTGAGCTGCTGGTCGCTCGACAAGCATTGCCCGTTGCTGCCATCGCCTAAGGAGATAAGTGAAGTGGCTCGGTTTGGACGAGTTTTAACGGCTATGATTACGCCGTTCGATGAGACGGGTGCTGTCGACTATGGCACCGCCGAAAAGTTGGCAGCCCATCTGGTGGACCAGGGGACCGAAACTGTAGTGGTATGCGGCACCACAGGAGAATCGCCGACCTTGACCTGGCAAGAGGAGTACACCTTATTTAAGGCGGTCAAGTCAGCCGTGGCGGGTCGGGCAAAGGTCATTGCCGGAACTGGCTCTAACAGTACCCGAGAAGCTATTGAGGCTACCCGAAAAGCTCAGCAGCTTGGCTTAGACGGTTCTTTGCAGGTGGTGCCATACTATAATAAACCTCCTCAGATGGGGCTCTATGAGCATTTTTGTGCGATCGCACAGGCCACCGCTGACTTGCCCATGATGCTTTATAACGTACCTGGGCGCACTAGCTGTAACTTGGCTCCAGCAACCGTTGCTAAGCTATCTGCGATTCCCAATATTGTGGCGATCAAAGAAGCCAGTGGGAATCTTGATCAAACCAGTGAAATTCAGCGGTTGACCGATACAGACTTCGAAATTTACTCAGGGGATGATTCTTTGACCCTGCCGATGCTGGCGGTGGGTGCAGTGGGGGTAGTCAGCGTAGCTAGCCACTTGGTAGGTATACCTTTACAGCAGATGATTCAAGCGTTTGAGACCGGTCAGGTCAAAACAGCCACCGACTACCACCTTAGGCTACTGCCGCTGTTTAAGGCGCTGTTTGTCACCACCAGCCCGATTCCGGTTAAGGCTGCTCTGCGCTTGCTGGGCTGGCCCGTCGGCAGCAGCCGTCCTCCCTTAGAGATGGCTAGCGATGAGGTGACCGATCACCTCAAGGGCGTCCTAAAAGACCTGAGTCTGCTGCCCCACTAGCCTGATCACTCGCCTTTCGACTGTGAGATTTTTCGCCCCATCATTGCCACACCGTTGTCCAGAGAGCGGGGCGGTCTAACCCAAAGCGATCTCCAGCCTATGTCACCCTTGCACTGCCCTTTCATTAATGTCCAAGAGAAGGAAACTACATGAGTCAAAGTAAGAAAAAAGCAGCCTTAAAAGTGATTCCCCTCGGTGGGCTCCACGAAATTGGCAAAAATACCTGCGTCTTTGAAATCAACGACGAGATCATGCTGCTCGATGCAGGGCTGGCTTTTCCCAGCGATGGCATGCACGGCGTTAACTTAGTGCTGCCCGACGTCACCTACCTGAGAGAAAATCGCCACAAAATCAAAGGTATGATTGTCACCCATGGTCACGAAGATCATATCGGCGGCATTGCTTTTCATCTTAAGCAGTTCGATATTCCAGTCATCTACGGCCCGCGGTTAGCCATGGCCCTACTGACAGACAAGCTGGCCGAAGCGGGAGTTTCTGACCGAACCGAAATCAGAACCGTTCAGCCCCGCGAAATGGTGCGCGTGGGCAAGTCTTTTGTGGTGGAGTACATTCGCAACACCCACTCTATTGCCGATAGCTTTACCGTGGCTATCCACACGCCAGTCGGTGTGGTTATTCACACGGGCGATTTTAAGATTGACCATACGCCAGTTGACGGCGAGTTTTTTGATTTCCAACGACTGGCTGCTTACGGGGAGCAAGGCGTACTATGCCTGATTAGCGACTCGACCAATTCAGAAGTGCCTGGTCATACACCGTCAGAGCGGTCAGTTTTCCCAAATCTAGACCGCGAGTTTAGTTTGGCCAAAGGTCGGCTGATGGTGACCACATTCGCGTCTTCGGTGCATCGCGTCAACATGCTCCTTGAGCTAGCTCAAAAGCATGGACGTAAGGTTTTTGTGGTGGGGCGCTCGATGCTGAATGTAATCGCCCATGCCCGTAACTTGGGCTATATTAAATGCCCCGACGATTTGTTTAGGCCCCTCAATGAGCTTAAGCACTGCTCCGATAAGCAGGCAATGATTTTGACCACAGGTTCTCAAGGAGAGCCGATGGCGGCGCTAACTCGTATTGCTAATGGCTCTCACCGTCAAATTAGAGTGCGCGAGGGAGACACCATTATCTTTTCGGCTAACCCGATTCCGGGGAATACGATTGCTGTCGTCAACACCATTGATAAGTTGATGATGCAGGGAGCTAACGTGGTTTACGGCAAGGCCAAGGGTATCCACGTCTCTGGCCATGGTGCGCAGGAAGATCAAAAACTGATGATTGCCATGACCCGTCCTAAGCTATTTTTGCCCGTGCACGGTGAGCATCGCATGCTGGTGAAGCACTCTCAAACGGCTCAGAGCATGGGTATTCCGGCTGAGAACATGGTGATTATCGATAACGGCGATGTGGTAGAGGTGTCTGAAGACAGCATCCGTATCGGTGGCAAAGTTCCCTCTGGGATAGAGCTGGTTGATTCTTCCCGTGATGGCATGGTGCAGCGCAGCGTTCTCAAAGAGCGTCAGCAGCTGGCTGAAGATGGCATGATCACCGTGTCAGCAGCGATCAACCCCCAGGGGCAGCTGCTAAGCAAGCCTGTTGTCAATCTTCGCGGGGTGGTCAGCGTGCACACCCAGGAGCACTGGGATCGGATCATCAAAGACGCGGTCAGCAATGGCCTGCGCAATCGTTGGAAAGAAGTGGTCGACAACCCCCGGAGCAAAAAACCTAAAGTTGATTGGGATGGGCTGCGGTCTCGTCTAGAAGAAGAACTCCGGCGCGTTATCCGTCGAGAACTGCCAAAGCGCTATCCCTTGATTGTCTTGCTTATGCAGCAAATTGATGCCCAACCTGAGAAAACAAGCGTCACGCCAATGCCGATAGTTGCATCGGCATCTTAGCAAGTTCATGGTTAAGGGTTAATAGGGTAAGTGAGTGATAGGGGGTTGGTGGCAGCCGAGGCGTGTGCTTCAGACCTAAAATCCATTACCCACTGCCCATTAACCCCCTTAAATCTTGGGCCCAAATCAAAAATCTTCAGACCCAACTGTAGTCATTTGTGCAGGCTAACGTTATAATGCATCTCAACAGAAGCTACCGTAGGAAGCTGCTGGAGTATTTTGGTTTAACTTGATCCGTGGCGGGTGCTGAGGCTGACATCGCTTCTGTCAGATTTCTTGTATTACAAGGTCTTGGCGAAGCTCAGGAGGTAGCCTGAGGTGACAGCATCCTAAGAAAGGGTTTTTTCGGCCAAAGGGCACGACTGGCAGTTAAACTGTCTAGTTTTCTTCGGCTTATTTCCTTCGGTTGCCCAGTGCGTAGTGGCGTCTTGCGCAACAGGCGTGCAGTCGCGTTTATGCAGGTGCTTCAGTTGCGTTTTCCGCAAATATGCGTTTGTACTTGTGTCAGTGTGCTTGTGTCAAGATCTGCGCCCTGTTTGGCTATAACACAATAAAAATTCGCCAGCCAGCGTCCTTGTAGGTAAGAATTGGGCGCGCTGGCCAAGATTTCTGAGGAAATTGAATGCCTAAGCAAATTATCATTGCAGAGCAGCATCGAATTGCGGCTGTCTTTTCAGAAGACCAGATCCAAGAGCTCATTGTTGCGACCGGTAGCCATCAAGTTGGTGACATTTATCTGGGTACGGTTGAAAATATTTTGCCCGGTATTGATGCTGCATTTGTCAACATCGGCGACAGCGAAAAAAACGGCTTTATGCACGTTTCAGACCTGGGGCCCTTGCGACTCAAACGGGCTGCAAGCTCAATCACTGAGCTGTTAGCACCGCAGCAAAAGGTGTTGGTTCAGATTATGAAAGAGCCCACGGGTAATAAAGGCCCTCGGCTCACTGGGAAAGTTACCCTACCGGGCCGCTACCTGGTACTCATGCCCTACGGTCGCGGCGTTAATCTATCCCGCCGGATTCGCAATGATGCCGAGCGCCATCGACTGAGGGCGCTCGGCATTTTAGTCAAGCCCCCAGGCATGGGTCTGCTGATTAGAACCGAAGCCGAAGGGGTCTCGGAAGACGCCATCATCGAAGATTTGGAAGCCCTGCAGCGACGCTGGGAGATGATCCAGCAAGAGGCAATGTCTACGCGAGCTCCCGCCCTGCTCAATCGCGACGATGACTTTATTCAACGCGTTCTACGGGATGTTTACAGTTCAGACGTTAATCGCATTGTCACAGACTCTCATACCGGCCTACAGCGCGTTAAGCAGCATCTATCCAGCTGGAGCGATGGCCGCATTCCTGCGGGTGTCCTGATCGATCACCACCGCAGTCAAACGCCTATCCTCGAATATTTTCGAGTCAATGCGGCTATCAGGGAAGCGCTCAAGCCCCGTGTTGACTTACCCTCCGGAGGCTACATCATCATTGAGCCGACCGAGGCACTCACCGTAATTGATGTCAACTCAGGCTCGTTTACCCGATCGGCCACCGCTCGCGAGACGGTTCTTTGGACCAACTGTGAAGCCGCAGCCGAGATTGCTCGCCAGCTGAGGCTGCGCAATGTGGCAGGGGTAATCATCGTTGACTTTATCGATATGGATTCGCGTCGAGATCAGATGCAGGTGCTCGAGCACTTTGATAAAGCAATTCGGGCGGATAAATCTAGGCCCCAGATTTCTCAACTTTCTGAGCTGGGCCTTGTCGAACTTACCCGCAAGCGCCAGGGCCAAAATATATACGAGCTTTTTGGTCGTCCCTGCGCAACCTGCGGCGGGCTCGGTCATATTGTCCATCTGCCGGGTGAAGAGCCGCCCGTCGCTGCCGAGCGCTCTGTCGTGGCCAGTCGCAGCAGTGCCCCTTCGAGCCCTACGCCGCTCCCCAGCCGGTATACCGCTCGCGACAATCGGGCTGAATCGTTTGAACCCGCTCAAGATTTACAAACGCTCAATCTTTTGAATCATCCTGACTATCAGGAAAAGGCCTCCGCCCGCGGCGGCAATCGCC
>JBCBZL010000092.1:0-15129 GCA_039815385.1 Cyanobacteria bacterium P01_A01_bin.114 | reverse complement strand
CGACGCTCTTGACTCTGCATGGAGAACACCTCGCTGGCGCTTCAAACAACAATTAGAAGAATTGTAAAGAGGTGCTAAATCCTAGGCATCTTCCCAAAGGGGAGCTGCCTATCTATCTGTAGACACATTCCAGACACATTCTAGACACATTCCCTGAGTGAAGAGAAATCCTTAAAGAGAAAACTTCAAAGGGAAAACCTTCCAATCTATGCCCAAGGTCAGAAGACTAGGAGTAGAGGCAGCTGGTCTAATTAAGAGCAAATTACTCAGGTTTTATTTAATATTCTTCCGTTAGCGAGGCTCTGGTTCAACTATGTCTCAGTCCAATATGACTCATTCTCAACTTGAGCGTCAGGCGGCTCCATGGATCAGGCGATTGGCCCGCTTTGGCTACGCTGCTAAGGGGGTCGTCTACACGCTGTTAGGGATACTTGCTGTCCAGGCGGCCTTTAATTGGGGTGGTAAAACCACGGGGTCTGAGGGCGCACTGCGAACAATTGCCAATCAGCCTCTGGGTCAGGTGATTCTCTTTTTGGTCGGCATTGGCCTGATTGGGTACATTGTGTGGCGGTTTGTTCAGGCGATCAAAGATCCAGAGCACAGCGGCAGCGACTGGTCGGATATCGGCAGGCGTCTGAGCTATGCCGCTAGCGGTATAGCCTATGGCGGTTTGGCCGCCAGCGCGTTTCGGCTAGCCCTGGGGGGCGGCCAGCAATCGAGTGGCGGGGGCAGCAGCTCGACCGAATCTTTCGCCGCTAAGCTTTTGGCTCAGCCCTTGGGAAGATGGTGGGTCGGTGCCGCTGGAGCCTTTGCGATTGGGCTCGGATTTTACTATCTCTACAGAGCTGTCAAGGCGAAGTTTCGCGGCAAGCTGCGACTCAACGAGCTTGATCAGGATGCGAAGCAGGGCTTGATTCGTCTGTGTCAGTTTGGTATCGCTGCTCGCGGCGTTGTTTTTGGGGTGATCGGCGGCTATCTGATTCGAGCGGCTCTTCTGTCTGATGCTAGTAAAGCCCGTTCTACAGAAGGGGCTCTAGATGCCCTGACCTACTTCCCTTTTGGACGCTGGGTGTTAGGTATTGTGGCTTTGGGTTTGGTGGCCTACGGCATCTATATGGGGGTGCAGGCTCGCTATCGACAGATCGGGGTTCGGTAGACTCTTCAAAAGATAAGTGAGTCACTCGTAACATTGTGGGTATGGCTAAAGCCTTAGGTATAGCTTCACGATCGCGAGGGCTGATATCAGCGCCTTACACTCTTTGATATAGATGCGGAGATCGGCCTTATATGAGATGGGCTGCGCGGGACTTTCCCTCCCGCCCCCTCCCCTTTCCTCTGGCTCAAGGTGCTGCCTGGGGTCCGAGCTCCCCCAGACCCCCCGAAAAAGATGCTGGCTACGCTTGGGCAAAGGGGTGTTCGGTGGGTTTGCGCAAACGTTACCGTAGGCTTCCTCTTGTGACATCTTCGCCTTTCGCCCTCCTAACCAGGGGGCTTTTGTGCGGTAATCCCCTAAGTTTTGATGCCCTGTGCATCGGCTCAAATTGCCGACTCTGTATACAAGGCGACCGAGCAGCGAGCGGTCTGTATGATAGTTTCGCCCCAGTGATCCATGGCCACTTCTCGCGGTGAGATTAGGTCTCGACCGTGCAGCACAATCAGATCGGTCGATCGAGCCACACCCAGTGTGACAGCCGCCGCGTCACTGTGGGGGACAACCTCAACTTTTACCTCGGGTAGAGCACCAGCAGTGCGAGAGACGCTGTCCAAACCTTGTTCAATTTGCGTTCGAACTTGCTGCCGTTCTGAATCGGCTGTGGATGGGGCACAGATATAAAGCACCGTGATAGTGCCCTCAATTGCGGCAGCAATCTCCTGGGCCATTCGAATCTGAGCGTGTAGATAGGGACGCCTATTCCACAGGGGCACCACCACGCGGCTCAGCTCAGCTGGGGGGCAGCGTAGCTGAAAAACAACCATCGGACAGGGCGTACGTTGAAAAACCTGATCAACAATGCTGCCCAGCAGACGGGCCTGCAGCGTGATCATGTCACCGTAGCCCATCAAAAGCAGCTGGGTGCTTTGCTCGCGGCTACAGTGGCAGATGCCTGCGGCGATATCTCGATCTATCCGCAAAATCGGGTAGACCAGAATGCCTAGCTGCTCACCCATCGATCCGGCCTGAGCTAGCTGCTGCTGCGCTAGCTGCATCGTCTCGATAAATGCGGGGTCGTTGAGTGAATCGGTCGGCTGAGCAATCGCCAAAGGCAGCAACCTACCTCGGTGCTGTTGAACCAACCGGCCAGCGATATCGATCAGGTAGGGCTCGGTCGTGGGGTTGTGGACAGGGACTAAGACGCTGAACGGGCCGCTGAACGAGCCGCTGGACGGAGACAATCTTTCTACCCTACCGGGCGCAAGCGGGGTTGTTTTAGGCGGAAGGTTGTCCGAGAGGTTTTGTGAAAGGGCTGGCGAAATCTCTTGAGGAAAGGTTTGTGAGGCATTCTGCGGGGTCGGCTGCGGGGTCGGCTGCGGGGGCTCTGTGCCCGATAGCGCTGGTACCGGCAGCTGGCTAGCATATCGACGGGTGAGAACTGGCCCCAGGGTCGAGGTCACCAGCATCAGCACAATCACACTGTTAAACACTGCCTCTGACAAAAGGCCAACCTGGTACCCCACCAGAGCCGCCGCCAGGGTCGCCGCCACCTGGGGCAGCGAAAGAGACCACATCGTCAGCGCCTCTGGCCAGGAATACTGGTAAATCTGTTTGACGCACCCCGCCGCCACAAACTTACTGGCGATCAGGCTTAGCACGATGGCCGCAACAATTCCAGGGTCGCTGAATAGCGTGCTGAGAAACATGGGGACGTCAATCAGCAGCCCCATGGCAATAAAGAAAAAAGGAATGAAGAGAACCCCGCCCACAAACTCTACTTTTTCTTTGACTGCTCCCTTCCCCAGCACATCATTCACGGCCAGACCGGCTAGAAATGCGCCTACGATATTTTCTGTGTGAACAACCTGGGCCCCCACAGACGATAAAAACAGGGCAAGCAAAATAAACAAGAACTGGTTGCCCTCGTCATTGACGGTGCGGCGAAAAAAAGCTCTGCCGAGCCAGTCTAGCCCCAAGAGCACGATCGTGGCATAGAGGGCAAGGGCCGCTAGCTGCAAGATCAGGCGCACCCAGGTAAACTCTCCCTGATGGATAGAGACACAGACGGCAAGTACCAAAAGAGCGCCAATATCGGTGAAAATCGTAGCGCCGACGGTAATCGTGACCGCTTCGTTGCGCACCCTGCCCAGTCGCTGCACGATGGGGTACCCTAGCAGCGTGTGGGAGGCCAGTAGAGAGCCGATTAAAATAGAGGGGGTCCACCCCATGTTGAACCCCACCCCCACCCCTATCCCGGCAAGCATGGGCACGGCAAATGTGAGCATCCCGAAGGTGAGAGAGCGGTTGCGGGTTTTTCGAAACGCCTGCATGTCGATTTCTAAACCGGCAACAAACATCAGGTATACCTTGCCAATATCTGAAAGCAGCTTGACCGTCTCGCCCTCGGCCTCTAAAAGGCGCAGGCCGTGCGGCCCCAGTATGATCCCAGCCAGCAGCAGCCCAACCAGGCCCGGCAGGCGCAGCCGTTCTACCAGCGGGGGCACAGTCAGGCTGGCCAGCAGGAAAATTGTAAAGGCAACAATCGGGTTATCTGACAGCCACACTGAAAACTGTTCCATCGGTCAAGGAGTCTCCCTTTTGGAGCTGGGGCGGCTGCCAGCGGGCTGCCCCAGGCGCTATCAAATCTCAGTATATAGGCAGCCGTCTACGGGGCGACATTTGGCCCCTTAAAGGAAGCCGCTTATCCAAGAAAGCCTGATATGCTAGGATAGCTGCCAGATTTCCCCCTGTCTGCTTTGGGATCCTCCTCCCTTTTTTTCCTGATTTTCCAGTTCTTTTTGATCCTGGGTCACTCTAATATGTTCACCCTAAAGCGCACTTTACTATGACGGCCTCTCAGCACAGCTTGCCTATCATCGGTTGGCGAGAGTGGCTGACGCTGCCCGATCTGGAAATTTCTGGCCTTAAAGCTAAAGTAGATACGGGGGCGCGCTCCTCTGCGCTACATGCCTTTGATATTGAACTGTTTCAACGTCAGGGGGTAGATTTTGTCCGCTTCAAGGTTCACCCTGCCCAGCGCAGCGACGCTGAGATTGTCTCTGCTGAGGCAAAACTTTTAGATATCAGAGCCGTCCGCAACTCTGGTGGGCAGGCCCGTCGTCGCCCGGTCATCCAGACGACGGTTGCTTTGGGGGGGCAGCAGTGGCCTATTGAGCTAACCCTGACCAACCGCGACGAAATGGGGTTTCGGATGCTGCTGGGCCGACAGGCGGTGCGTCAGCGATTTTTGATCGATGCTGGCAAATCTTATCTGCAAAGTTCGAAGCGCTCTCATAAACCCAAAACGCCTAGGAAAGCCTCGCTATGAAAATTGCTATTTTATCGAGGGATGCCTCTCTCTATTCGACACGTCGTCTCAAAGAAGCGGGGACAGAACGGGGGCATACCATTCAGATCATTGACTATCTGCGCTGCTACATGAATATTACCTCCCATAACCCCCAGGTGATTTACCAGGGGCAGCCGCTGGCGGGGGTTGATGCCGTAATTCCTCGGATTGGGGCGTCTAATACGTTTTATGGGACGGCCGTGATTCGTCAGTTTGAGATGATGGGGGTGTTTGTGACTAACGAATCTCAGGCGATTTCTCGCTCTCGAGACAAGCTGCGGTGTCTACAGCTCTTGTCAAAGCAGGGCATCGGCCTGCCGGTCACAGGCTTTGCCCATTCGACTAAAGACATTGACGGCCTGATTAATATTGTGGGGGGTGCCCCTCTGGTGATCAAGCTTTTAGAGGGCACCCAGGGGATTGGGGTGGTCTTAGCCGAAACCCAGCAGGCAGCGACCTCGGTGATTGAGGCCTTTCGAGGGCTGGATGCCAATATTTTGGTGCAAGAGTTTATTGCTGAGGCCAAGGGGGCCGACCTGCGCTGTTTTGTGATTGGGGATAAGGTTGTTGCGGCGATGAAGCGACAGGGCGCACCGGGGGAGTTTCGCTCGAACCTGCATCGGGGGGGCAATGCTGAAAAGATTAAGCTGACGCCTGAAGAACGGAGCACCGCAGTGCGGGCGGCTAAAACGATGGGGCTGAGAATCGCCGGGGTGGATTTGCTCAGATCTAATCACGGGCCGGTGGTGATGGAGGTTAACTCGTCGCCGGGGATTGAAGGGATTGAGAAGGCGACTGGGTTGGATGTGGCTGGTAAGATTATTGAATTTTTGGAGAAGAAGACGCTGTCTTCTAGGCGATTGGCAGAGGATAAGTGAGGGGGATCGCGCGGGTGTAAATTCTCTGGGGTGGGGAAAGGTGAAGGGCGAAGGGTAGGGGCGTTGCATGCAACGCCTGTACGGGCGAAAGGCTAAGGGCGAAAGGCGAAAGGGTGGGTTTCGAGAAGTTGTGCGAGTGATCGGGAACTACTTTTGCTCCTTTTTATGGAACAGGTTGTTTTGGGGAATGGGTAATGAAACTTTCTCCTTATTCTGTTTCAGTAGCCTTTATAGCTTGTGTTTCCGTTCTGGCCGCTTTTGACCACTATGCGGTCATGCGTGTAAGGTATGATACTTAAAATCAATATCTAAAATAGATAAGAGATTTTGCCTGCATGAGCCCTGCTGATGCGACGCCCAGACCCACTTTTATAATCTTCCTGGTCGATATTGGCCTGGCTAAAAGTCAGCGCGACCAAGCTTAAAATGGTCACCATACGCAGATGGCAAACCCAATCCAACAGTTTAGAAAATGGCTGATTGACAAACGATTCTTTCGGGTGGCGTGGTTTGCTAAAGATCCGCAGCTCACCCCCGAGCCTGAGGAAGCGCTGTCTCAGCTGCCTGCCGATCTGGCTGACCACCTGATCGAGACGATTAACCAGCTGCCCGTCCATCCCCGTGAAGAAGAAACCGTTTTGCAGGCGCTTAAGGATGCGATCGCGCTGTGGAAAGAGCGCCCCCATGCGACTCCAAATTCCATCGTCATCTTGAGCGACCCCGTCTCGTCAGCGGCCCGCATTTTGGCCAGCGGCCTACATCAGCTTAGGGAGAACGAGGCCTCGCCGCTGCCCGTCAAGCTTTTAGACTGGATACAGCGACCAGATGATGTCAGATCCATTAAGCAGCAGGTTCAGAAAAAGCTAAGCCTGACTGAGCCCAACCAAGACGACGCTAGCGAGCAAGCCGCCGACCGCCATGACTCATCAGACTGCCCCCCGGCGACACCTACAAGTGAGCTAGCCCTAACGGTTATCCCCAATTTGTGCTGGTGCTTTTTACGCAGTGCCGAAGGGCTAGATGGGTTAGACTATCTGCAAGATTTGTTGCCCCGCAACCCCGCTCAGTTTTGGATTTTGGGCAGCGGCGTCGTCGGCTGGGAGTATTTAAAATCGACCCTTCAGTTTCACGCTTACTGCGGCCAAATAGTCACGCTGCCCGTCCTGTCAGGGGAAGAGCTGCAAAGCTGGCTAAGCCCCATCATTGAACAGTTTGAGATTCGTTTTCCCGATGCCGCCCTGCACAAGCGACTACAAAACCCCGATAGCCTGGCTAGCATGGATGTGGCCATTGATAAACCGATTGCAGCCCTGTCTGAGATCGGTCAAGAAGTGAGCGCAACCGTACAGTCTTCGATACGCGCGGTTAAAGATCGGGTGATGTCAGAAGAGCCAAGCGACTCAGAAACCAGCTCTAAGCTAGATTATTTTAATCGGTTAGCCGAGATTTCAGACGGGGTTAGTGTGGTTGCCCTACAGCTATTTGTTAAATCTTTGCGCTACCAAAAAGAAGATTCTCGAGAAGACTGCCAAGAAGACCCCCAAGAAGACTGCCAAAAAGACCCCTCAAAAAAACCAACAGAAGGCCCTGAAGAAAGCCCGAAAGCAGCAGCAGCCCCTGACCAACGGCAGCGCTGTCTGGTGGCCACTATTCCTAAACTGCCGCCTCTCCCCGATCTCAGCCAGAGTGACCTGTATTTGCTGTATTCGCTATTGCTGCATAGCGACTTAACCGTGCGGGCTTTGGCCAAAAGCCTGGGCGACGCCCCTCGAATTGTCAATAATCAGGTTCAGATACTGCGTAACGCTGGCGTGATTGAGCAGCGGGGGCAGGTGATTAAAACCAACCCTATGCACTATCCTGAGCTGCGTCGAGAACTGGCTAAAAATAATTTCATTATTGAAGTGCCTTAAGGGGGGTCACCCATGGAGTTGAGACAATATTTCAGCTTGGATCAAACGGCATGGCTAGCCCAGTCGGCTCAAGACGCTGCGGAGGGTGCTGGCCAAGCAGCCAGTGACACGGCAAATCAAACCAAAGAGCTGCTTTCTAAAATCACCGCTCCCAAAATTTTACAGGCGCTGCTAATTTTGACGGCAGCCTACATTATCATTAAAACCGTCGACTGGGTGGTCATCGCCCTTTCTGAGCGGGTTGCACGCTACAACCGGCTGCGCATCAAGCAGTTTCAGCCCTTTATACGAACTCTGGTGATGACGGTGACCGTCATCATGCTGATGAATCTGTTTCTCAATCTCTCACGCGATAACGTGCTGGCAGTAACAGGCACGGTGGCTGTCGCGCTGGGGTTTGCTTTTAAAGACTATGCCAGCTCGATTATCGCCGGGATTGTGGGCCTGTTTGAAGCCCCTTATCGGGTAGGCGATCGCATCGCCATCGCCGATGAATATGGCGAGGTCATCAGCTATGGCCTACGCGGTATTCGCTTGCGCACCCCCGGCGATAACATTGTCACAATTCCCCACAGCTATATGTGGAGCAACGCTGTCTCTAACGCCAATATGGGTGAGTTAGAAGCTCAGGTCGTCACAGAGTTTTATCTGGCCCACGAAGCAAACCCAGAGCAGGTTGAAAATATTTTGTATCGGATTGCCCACACTAGCAAGTACACCCATTTAAAGATGCCGATTGTCGTGGTGATGTCTGAGCATAGCTGGGGCAGTTTGTTTAAGCTACGCGCCTATCCGCTAGATGCCCGCGACGAATTTGCCTACACTACCGACCTGACCGTCCGCGCAAAAGAAGAATTTGCCAGACACAATCTGCCCTACCCCAAACGATTTGATCTGACGGAGACCGGTTAGGAGACTGGTTCGTGATGGGCAGAAAGGTTTTCAGAGAGGTTTTCAGAGAGGAATGATTTCTTTCGCCAGCGGTTCATGATGTCATTGACCAGCAGCTCTTGTAGCCAAACCTGGCCAATAACAATCAGCGGCAGTGCTAAAAACAGCCCCAGAAAGCCAAACAAAACGCCGCAAATTAGCTGAGAAACTAGCGTGAGAGCTGGCAGCAGAGAAACCTGACGCTTCATCACCAGCGGGGTCAAGAAGTTACTCTCAACTTGCTGGATGACGATATAGAGCACCACCACGGCCCCCGCCTTCCAGGGGGTTTCTAGTAGACCCAAAACAGCCGGAGGAACCACGCTGAGCACCGGGCCAACATTCGGGATAAAGGTCAGCAGGCCAGCAATTAAAGCGTTGCCGATGGGCAAAGGCACCCCGATTAAGACAAGCCCTGTAAAACTCATGATCATGATCACGGCCATATTAAACAGAATGCCAACCCCCCAGCCCACCAGCGATCTTTCGCAATGGTCCAGAATTTCTTGAAGGCGCTGTCGATAAAATTGGGGAAATAGCAGAACAAAGGCCCGACGATAGGCTCTGGGGTTAGCTAGCAGCATAATGGTGACTGCCAAAACCAGTAGGGCATTCACTAAAAACGAGAGGGTACCTCTAAAGAACAGAAAAAAGTTATTGAAAACACTTCGGGCAATCTGAGGAATATCTCGAATAAATGTATCCAACTTTTGCAGCTGGTCAGCAAACTCGGCTGGCAGACGGCCTTCTATCTGATTGAGCCAGATGCTGATCTGGGCTACTTCGAGGGGAACCTGATCAAGCCACTGACTAAACTGGTCGACAAACCGGGGAACGACGATGGTGAGCGCGATCGCAATTACCGCAAAAATGGTCACCAGCGTAACCGTAATCGCCAGCCCTCGCTGCAGTCGCCAGCGCGTCAGCTGCCGCACAACCCGGTTGAGCACGGTTGCCAGAGCCACCGCCGTAAAGGCCAGCAGCACAATAAAGCGAATCTGCCAGAGCAGATAGAGCCCCAACAGCAGCGCCACCAAACCGACCAGCTTGCAAAATTTCACAGGGTTTTGCCTAATGATTTAGTCGTAGCTTACTCAAGAATGGTTGAAAAAAGTATCCTACAAAATAGAGAAGATTTAAGTAGACGAGTAAAATCATTTTCAGTATCACTTTCTGTCTGGGATCTCCCCTGCCCCTCTTATCAAGGGGGGTGGCGCAGCCGGGGGGATCTCTCGGCAACGTGAAACGATGAGTAGTGATTACTGACGAGGTACTCATAAGAGATAAACAAAATCATTGTTAGGAGCATCTTCATACCTGTGTGCGCCTTAGCTATGCCCCTAGGGTGAGCTTCGCTGATCTTAAAGGATTTATGCTAGTCAGGCACTAAGCTTTGCGCCAGCGACCCGGTGCCGTGGGATGGCAATGATGGGTCAAGATCCTTCCAGGCTCATCAGCAAGGCTTGCAAATTTAGTTTAAGGAAACGCTTTCAAAATGGTTTATTTCTCTAACCTTACCCTTCACAAAAAATCAGCCAGGCTAGCGCTCGCTGGGCTCTTGTTGACGGCCACCGTAGCGTCAGCGGCTTGTTCACCAGGCCCCCAAGACACCACGACCCCGGCAGAGTCTAACAACGTGACTCAAGAAGAGCTCACCGAAGAAACTGACAGCCTGATTGGTCAATTGGTGACTATTCGCGGCGAAGCTAGCGAAGTTGTCGATGACACTTCATTTTTGATGGCCGAAGATCAGCTCTTTGGCGGCGAAGACATCCTCATCATCAATGCATCAGGTCAGCCCTTAGTTCTGCCTGACGTGGGTGATAGCCAGGTCCAGGTCACTGGCGAAGTCGAGCAGTTTATTCTGGCTGATGTTGAGAGCGCCTACGGTCTCGATCTAGATCCGGAGCTGTATGCAGACTACGAAGAGCAACCAGCTGTGATTGCCCAATCGGTTGCCCTGGCCCCCGACCCAGGCGAGATTACAGCTGAGCCAGAGAAGTATTACAACCAGCTAATCGCCGTAGAGGGTGAAGTCGAAGAAGTCTTAGCCGCAGACGTGTTTACCCTGGATGAAGACGAACTCTTTGGCGGCGACGATCTGCTCGTCATTGGCAACAAAACCACGTTAGATGTTCAAGATGAAGGAATTGTGACTGTCACCGGGGTGCTGCGTCCTTACGTGGCAGCAGAGTTTGAGCGGGAGTATAACCCCAAGTGGGAGATTTCTTTACAAGAGAAAATCGAGGTTGAATATACTGAGAAGCCCGTCTTTGTTGCAGATGATGTCTATCCCTCCGCAGTAGAGTAACGGTTCGCTGAGGATCGTAGCTTTACGCCTCGGCTTGGCCCTCACCTTAAATCCCTCTCCCAGCTTTGGGAGAGGGACTTTGAGCGGAGCGAGCTTTTCTACTACTATCGGTATCATCGTGGTCGATCAGCATAACCCTATTGTTGATCTGGGTAGCCAGTATCTCTTGGTTGCTGCTTAAGCGAAGTCAGCAAAAAGAGGCGGCCATTCTGAACTAGATTAAATCAGACATTTTGTGAAATATTGTGAAAAAGTTAATTAGAAATGGCATCGTCGGAGTGGTCGGGTTCATCGCCCTGCTTTTGCTTTGGGGTGTCATAGAGCCTTACGTGTTGGAGGTAAAAGAAGAAACTGCTACGATTCCTGATTTGCCAGAGGCTTGGGAGGGGCGACGAATTGGACAGATCTCCGATTTTCAGCTCGGAATGTGGATGCATAATATCAGCACTGCTCGACGCAGTGTCGAGTATTTAGTTGAACAGCGCCCTGCAGCTGTAATTGTTAGCGGCGATTTCATTTACAAGTCTTTGCCCAATGCTGAGGCAGAAATTGACAAAGTATTGAGCGTACTAAAGCCGCTGACAGAAGCAGATATCCCAACCTACGCAGTGTTAGGCAATCACGACTATAGCCATAAGCCCCCGATCGAATCGCTAGGTCAGCAGGTTGAAACTGCTTTAGAGGAGGCGGGTATTCAGGTTCTTCAAAACGAGTCGGTTGTGCTTGTGCATCCAGATAGTGATTCCCCCGAGCCGTCGTCTGAACAGTCGCTCTATTTAGTTGGCATCGGTTCTTTAATTGCCGAGCACGATCTGCCAGAGCAGGCCCTGTCGCAGGTAGCGGCGGAAAACCCTCGGATCGTAATGATGCACAATCCTGGCTCGTTTGCCAAGTTCCCAGCTGAGAGTGCTCCCTTTGCTATGGCAGGGCACACCCACGGCGGGCAGATTCGCCTGCCGTTTTTACCGCGATGGTCATGGCTATCGCTGGTCAAAAACGAGGAGGTATATGGAGACGGTTGGATCAAAGACTATGGAGAACCGGGTAACCAGCTCTATGTAAATCGGGGAATCGGGTTCAGTGATGTTCCGATACGGATTAACTGTCGCCCAGAGGTGACTTTGTTTACGCTCAGCCCGTCTCCTTAACGCCGAACCCTAACCCCTGCCCTAGGACTGGGATAGCCTTCACTTCTAGAGCCCATCAGAACATCACTGCGAGGTAATCATGTTTAATAGCTGGTCTTCTTTAGCCCACACTCTGATGGCAGGGAGCCTGGGGTACATTGTTATCATCTTTTTACTCCGGATTTCAGGCAAGCGAACCCTTGCTAAGTGGAATTCCTTTGATTTTGTCGTCACCATTGCGTTTGGATCTATCTTGGCGGCGATGCTTTTGTCTAAAGACACCTCGCTGATTCAAGCTTCTTTGGGGTTCGGGCTTTTGGTGCTTTATCAGTTTGGGCTCAGCTGGGTCGCCGCCCGGTCTTCAATCGTTCAAAAGCTGATTAAAGCGGAGCCTACGCTGCTCTTTTACAGGGGCCAGTTTAGGGACAAGGTTCTCAAGCAAGAGCGGGTGGCAGAGGGGGAAGTGCTGGCGGCAATTCGCAGTCAGGGGATTGGCGATATGACCCAGGTGGGGGCGGTTATTTTAGAAACTGACGGTAGTTTTAGCGTAGTTAAGCAGCTAGAAAATGCCTCTGCGCTCAGCGATGTTAACGGTATTGGGATTTAATGCGGTGGTTATATTTAGAAAAACGTCTCAGCCGTCTGGGTGTATCGCTGGCCTGCTGGTGATAGCTGCGATCGCAGCCTGCACGCCCCCTGCAGAGACTGCCCTAAAGTCTGCTTCTGGGACGCCAGTTGAGCCCTCTGCTCCGGAGCCCAGCGCTGGCCAAGTGACCCAGGAGGCCCTCTCTAGCGATACCGAATCGCTCATCGGTGAAACCGTTGCGATCAGAGGGGAAGTTAGAGAAATGATCGAGGGAATCTCGTTTGTGCTCGAGGACGAGCAGGTGTTTGGTGGCGAAGATATCTTAGTGATTAATCAGGGTGAACCGATCGCCCTGCTAGACGGCGATGAGAGTGACCTGCGGGTGATCGGGACAGTACAGCGGTTAGGCGTGGCTGACTTTGCAAAGGAGTACGGCCTGACGCTAGACCCTGAACTGTACGCCAAGTACGAGGCTCGGCCCGCCATCTTGGCCCAATCCGTTTTACTCGCCCCTAGCCCGGATGAGCTGACCCGTGAGCCTGAGAAGTATTACAACCGGCGGCTGGCCGTCGTCGGTGAAGTCGAAGAAATACTCTCACCTACAACGTTTGTACTGGATGAGGAGCAGATGCTGGGGGGAGAAGATTTGCTCGTGATTGGTCAGGCTCCAATGTCGCCGCTCGAAGCAGACGCAGACGTTGTCGTTACAGGCATTTTGCGCCCCTACATCAGCGCAGAATTTGAGCGGGAATACGACTTGGATTGGGATTTATCGGTCAAGTCAGTGATTGAGGCTGAATATACCGAGAAGCCGGTGTTTGTAGCGGATGAGGTCTCTCTCGATGAGCTCTAGGGCCCAAACGGATAGGCCAGCCAGGGTCAGCTTTTGTTCAAAGTCCCCCCAAAATTCACGGGCCGAGGGGCAGGCGGTAACTTTTGGCACGTTTCGTGTCGTCTCTAAGCGTAATCATTCGAAGATAGTTTCTCGAGAATAATCATTGGTCAAAGATAATCTTCCAGGTAGAGTTGCTCAAGGGGTAAACACTCAAAATCGGTGACCCAAAACGTTTTAGACAGACTTCAAAAATCGCTGGAGCAGTTTGCTTCACTGGGCATCGTCAAGGGCTGGATGCGGCTGGGCTATGCCGCTAAAGGGGTGATTTATCTCACGGTCGGTTTGTTCGCCCTCGGAGAGGCGCTGGGGTTTTCATTTCCCTTACTGGGCACAGAGGGGGTTTTGCTCGCCATTACGCAGCAGCGGCTGGGCGTGTTTTTGCTATTTCTGCTAGCGGTTGGCATTGCGGGCTATGCATTTTGGCGCTTTGTGCAGGCGCTGGCCGACCCCGAGCACTCAGACTCCCTCAGCCCTCTGCGAATAGTGCAGCGTCTGGGCTATGCCGTGAGCGGGCTGAGCTACACCAGCGTCGTCTATGCCTCGGTAGAGCTGCTCACCGATCTCAAGTCTGAGCAAGACGATACTATCGAGGATATTGCCGCCCAGCTTGTGGAAACCGGCTGGGGGGTGGCGCTGCTGGTGCTGGTGGGGCTAACGATCGTCGGCATTGGTTTAACGTATATATACGGAGGGCTCTCAGAGGCCTACATCAGCCAGTTTAAGGCGAGCTGCCATCGCCACCTGTCGACAGCGGCCACGCGGCTGGGGCAAGTGGGGTACACGGCCCGAGGGGTTTCGTTTACCGTGATCGGGGTGGGGATCCTTCAGGCGGCCTTTTTGGCGCAGTCAGACCCCGCTGGGGGACTCAAAGATGCATTAGAAAAGCTCGAAGCTCAGCCCTACGGCAGACTGAGTTTGGGGCTAATTGCGGTAGGGTTTATTGCCTATGCGGTCTACGCATTTTTGGTTGCTCTGTATCGTCGATTTAAGCTGCGCTAATTTTATCCATGCTATCTTTACCTATTTCGATTCCACTGTTCTTCTTTGCGGCAGGGGTCATCGCCATCGTGGGGACTCGGCTCACCAAGGTGGCAGACCGCCTTGCCGATAAAACCGGCTGGGGAGAGGCGATTGTCGGCGCGGTCATCCTGGGCGGCAGCACCTCCCTACCTGGTATCATCACCTCTGTAAGTACGGCCTATCAGGGCTACGCTGAGCTGGCGGTGAGTAACGCAGTGGGGGGGATTGCGGCCCAGACGGCTTTTCTGGCCGTTGCCGATATTGTTTACCGCAAGGCTAACTTAGAGCACGCGGCGGCCTCCATCGGTAACCTGCTCCAGGGGACGCTGCTGGTGACGCTGCTGGCGATTCCGATGGTGGCCTATGCTGGGCCAGATATTAGCTGGCTGGGCGTTCATCCGGCCACCGTATTGCTGGTGGCGGGCTACTGCTTTGGCATTCGCCTGGTTTCCCAGGCCCGGTCAGAGAAAATGTGGACGCCTAAAGAAACTGAGCGGACAGTGCTGGATGAGCCTGAAGACCTGGCTGCCGATGTTAAATTGAGTTCTCTCATCGGTCGATTTGTCATTCTGGCCGGGCTGGTGGCGGTGGCGGGCTACGCGATCGCAGAGTCGGGGGTTGCGATCGCCACCCAAACCGGCCTATCCGAATCCATCGTTGGGACGCTGCTAACCGCCGTTGCCACATCGCTACCCGAGCTGGTGACCACCATTGCAGCGGTGCAGTGTGGGGCGCTGGCCCTCGCCGTAGGCGGCATCATTGGCGGCAACTGCTTTGATCTCTTATTTATCGCTTGTTCAGATGTGGCCTATCGCAGCGGATCGATCTATAGCGCCATTACCGACCGACAGGTTTTTATTATGGGCCTAACCATTTTGATGACGGGCCTTCTGCTAATCGGCCTGCTCAAACGCCAGAAATATGGCTTTGCCAAGATCGGGTTTGAAAGCCTGCTAATTTTGTTGTT
>JBCBZL010000422.1:0-2743 GCA_039815385.1 Cyanobacteria bacterium P01_A01_bin.114 | reverse complement strand
TCTTTGGCTTTAGTTTCATTGGCAGGTAAAGATAGAACCGGTATGTTCATCAACCCTACAAGCTCAATTAAACACTGCCAAATTTAAGATGCGATTGCCCTAACTTATAACCCAATTTCAATCCTTGCTATGTCAAGATTTCAGGGCTATTTATGTGTTTTTTATCACCCTGCGAAGGTTAGATATTAGGGGTTAGATATTAAGGGTTAGATAGGCCGAGATAGACTCAGCAGGGTGCAAAGTTTTACGCCTCTGACACATTCTCCTATTCAACCTACTCTTCGACCTACTCTTCGATTTCCTATTCAACCGTGTCAGCTTCGACGGTATCGGCTGACCCGTCAGGGGCCAATTCATTGTCGGGCAATCTTAGCGCATCGGCGGTGGCATCGCGGCTTGGCTCGACCGATGTGTCGCTGGCGGGCTCGTCGCTGGCGGGCTCGTCATTGGCGGGCTCGTCGCTGGCGGGCTCGTCGGCAGGGGCTTCATCAGACGCCTCGCCAGCAGAGTCCTCGGATGCCTCGCCAGCGGCCTCAGCGGGAAACTCAGCGGCCCTGAGGGCGTCGGCCTGCGCCGCATAGTCTTCGGCTTGGGCCGTATTGCCGAGGGCATCATAGACGTTTGCCAGCAAACTGAGTACGGTGTACTCAGACCGCCGATCCCCAGTGTTGCGGGTGATCGGTAAAGCGACTTCGAGCTGCTGGCTGGCGTTGCTGTAGTCTTCGAGCCCAGCGTAGGCAAACCCCAAGCCGGTCAAACTCAGGGTTTCAAAGCCTGGCTGGTTGAGCTCTCGCGACAGATCTCGCAGGGTTTCAAACGATGCGATCGCATCTGCATATTCTTGGGCATCGAGGTGAGCCGTCCCGAGGCCGAGCAGGGCCCGAAACTCTGCCCCTGAGAACCCAATGCTGCGACTCAGCTCTAGATGCTGCTGATAAAACTCAACAGCTTGATCAAAAGATTGAAGATTATGGTGGGTCTGAGCCAGGGTGTAGAGCGCAGACAGTTGGCTCTCAATATCTTCTAGCTCATTGGCCAGGGTTAGCGCTGCGGTGCTTGTTTCGATAGCGGCTTCTGAGCGGTCTAACTGAGACTGGGCTAGCCCCAGATTGAGCAAGCCAATCAAGTGCCCCTGGCGATCGCCGATCTGGGTGGCAATGTCGACTGCCCCCTGGCTGGCCTGCAGGGCTGGGTCATACTGACCGACCTGATTCAACGACGAACCCAGCACGTTGAGGGCGTTGATTGCTGAGGGTGCATCGTTGAGCTCTCGGGCAATATTGAGGGCTCCCTGGGCAGTCTCAATCGCTTCGGGATAGCGTCCCAAATCGCGATAGCTGACACCCAGCACATTTAGCGCATTTAACGCCCCTGAGGCAAACCCATTATCGCGAGCCAGAGAAAACGCCCGCTGGCTATAGTCGATGGCTTCTTCCATCTGGCCCTGGAGCTGGTGGGCCGTCGCAATAATATTGAGAGACACCACCTGACCTTGAGGGTCGTCGAGCGACTCCAGCAGGGTCAACGCCTCCTGTCCATAGTCCATCGCCGGTTCATACTGCCCCAGCCCGAGGGACGCTAGCCCCAAAATGGTCAGGGCCGCACTCTCTTTTAACGGATCATCACTGGCGCGGGCCAGCTCTAAAGCCGCCTGGGCAGTGTCTAGAGCCGTCGTGGCGTCTCCCTGCTCATATTCCTGCAACCCTTGAATCAAAAGCTGACTAGTTTCGTCTGGTGGCGCTGACTCTTCGGGCTCACCGGTTGGCTCTGTGGATGCATCGTCTGGGGCTGAATCTGCTGGTGCCGCCTCTGTCGGGGCCGAGTCTGCTGGTGTTGAGTCTGTCGGGTTAATTTGAGCGTAAGCCGTTTTAGAGAGAGCAGGCCCGGTCAGCAGCAGCAAGACACCCAGGCCAGCAAAATAAATTCGAAAGCGCATAAGAACCGATCGGGAAACAGTAGGACAGCTAATGTCGGCAGTTTACATCAGTCTTTCAAAAGGTCATCCCCAAAAACAGTCAAAATGGACTGCTAAAGATTGGTCACCTTCGGGCATATGACTGCCCCTGATCCTATAAATCCCCAACTAGCTTTACTAAGTTACAACCGCGTCAGCCGTTTTAGTAAAGACCCCGTAAATTTACCCGAATGCAGTAGTCAGACCACCGACGTCCGTAACACAATGCAGTCATCAGCAAGTACGCGTTGCTGCACACCCTTTTCAGAGCGGCTATTTCAGCCAATCTGCACGTTCAACAACAAAATCCTATTAGCGATGATTCCCTCGGCGATAGTGTGCAGCAGGCCGAGGGATTTTTTTTATTCTTCTTCATCGCCGCCAGGTGCCACAGGGGGCTGATACATATCTAGCTTTTCTTTGACCAGCTTTTCGATCAGGGTTGCAAAGTCGGCATCTTCTTGCAGACGCTGAATGGTATTGTCGCGACCCTGGCCGATATTGTCGCCGTCATAGCTGTACCACGAGCCCTTGCGGTTAATGACGCCTGTGCTTTCGGCTAGATCGACCAGACACCCTAGGGTAGAAATGCCCTGCCCAAACAGAATATCAAACTCAGCAATGCGAAACGGCGGGGCTACCTTATTTTTAGCCACCTTGACCTTGGCCCGAATACCGTATTGCTCATTGCCTTTTTTCAGGGTTTGGATGCGGCGAATATCCAGGCGAACCGAGGCGTAAAACTTGAGGGCATTACCGCCCGTGGTGGTTTCGGGATTGCCGTAGGTG
>JBCBZL010000314.1:0-5760 GCA_039815385.1 Cyanobacteria bacterium P01_A01_bin.114 | reverse complement strand
GGTGTCTGGTTCAGGTTGGGGAGTGTGCTAAAGATTTCCTGCGGTAGAGAGAACTCAGGCACCGGAACTGAAAGCGGCAATATGGGTTCTAGGGTCGCTTCAGCGGGTGAGATTTCAGCGGGTGAGATTTCAGCCGGTAAGATTTCGGTAGAGGCAGTTTCGGTAAGGATAGTCTCGGATGCCTCAGGGGTTGCGTCAGCCCAGGGTAAAACTGGAGCAGCCGTGCGAGGCTCTGAGGCAACGCGGGTAGGCGCGGTGCTGCTAGCGGCGGCGTTAGGGGCTAATGTGCTCAGGGTTGGTGTGGGTCTGATCGAGGGGGGGATTGAGGGAGTGATTGAGGGAGTAACTGTAGGCGCTATCGCAGTGAGCGTCTCTGGCAAGGGAATAGGCTCTCCAGGAGAGGCTGTCACTGGCTGAGGTGGGACTAAAACAGCGGTTAGATCTAGCGGCGGCAGGGTTGGCGATGGGGTTGAATCGACGGGGGTGGGGGCACCCGTGGTCTGACTGCCTGATGAATTATCGGACGAGGTGCCTGACGGCAAGATGGGGGAGGCCTCAGCCAGGGAGGAGACAGCAGGTGGGGGCACTGGCGGTAGATCGATAGTCGTAGATATCCCCTGGGTGGGAGGGCTAAACCCTTGCGTCCGTTGTAGCGTTAGGCGCGATGCTGAGTCTGGCTCTAGGGGCGCTTGCGCGATCGCAGCTGATTTTGGGTTGAGGGCTGGGGCAAAATTAGGCGTCTCAAGCGGGGGGATGACCAGATTTGTCAGCTCAGCACTGGCTGGCTCGACCAGACCAGACGATATGGGAATCGGGCTAAAGCGTTCGCTGACTTCCCGATCGGCATTGGCCTCGTAGAGATAGTTGGCATCTAACCAAAAGACGGGCCGCGTCATTGTGGTCAGGGCGGCACCGGTCAGGGTGGAGACCCCTAAAATCCTTAAGAAGGGGCTCATGCGAGGTTGTTGGCCCAAGATCTGTCCCCACCCGACGGTCTCTGATGTAGTGGCAGACGCGCTGGCGGCTGATGTTTCTAGAGACTCTGAGCTTATCAAAGTGGCGTCCACGGCGTCTGCCTTCCCAATCGGGGAGGAGATCGCGGCAGGGTCGTATGTACTCATCGGGCATTCTCCTCTCTCAGGGGCACTAGACCGGCTTCGATTAACAATCTCTGCCCTTCGCTGGTTTGCAGCAACTCAGCAAATTTTTGGCCAATGGGCAAGCGGCTGTTGTCTGGGGGGTAAACCACCGCAATGGGGTAAGCGAGGGGATAGTCTCCATTTTGAAAAACGCTAACGTCGGGGTGATAGAGACCTTTGCGATCGCACAAATCAGTGGTCGGGCTAATCGCCTCGCCTGTTACCAACCGCCACGGTTGGATCGCCCGTTGCGTTGATGATTTCACCGCTAGTGGATAGACAGAGCACTGCCCAAAGATCTGGCTGAGCGGGGCCAGCCCGAGACTGCCTATCTGTCGTGATTCAAAATCACGAATCACCGTACGCAGCATTTCCAGAGTGGGTAGCTGCTCAATGTTCTCTGCGGCTGGGCTGTCTAGCGTCACGGGATAAAGCACCCGCTGCTCAAAGGCTGCCGCCACATCTGGATTGTCAGCCAGATAAACGTCAATCGGCAGCCAGGGGCCGCCCACCTCACGCCAGCTTTCGACCGTACCCAGGTAAAGGGTTTGCAAATCCGCTAGGGAAAGCTCACCCCCCAGCGCCCTGGGCAGCCCCCTGGCCCGCTCGGCATAGCTAAATGGCACCACGACTGCCAGCCCGTCGTAGGCAATTGTCTGTGAACTGAGATCGGTGGGCAGCCCATCCGGGGACAACAGCGGCAACACCGCAAAATCAACCTTCCCAGATTGAACCCAGCTGATGGCCTCTGCCTGCGAGGCGGCGGGTATCGATGACAAATTTAGATCAGGCTGAGTCTTCAAGAGGGCCGCGTCGAGAGACTGTCCCCGCTTGCCCAGATTTTGCTGTCGCAACACAGATTGCCAGGTTCCATCTTCAACGGTGGCATAGACAAAGCGTCCCGTTGGAACGGCTCCCACCTCTTGTAGACAGCACACAGGCGCATCTTCAACCGCTTCTGCCTGGCGTTTGGGTATCCAAAACCAGACCAGGCCCGCTGCGATCGCTAAGGCCGAAACCCCCAGACCCACCAAAACCGATCGGGGTAAAGCTCGTCTCCGTTGCGGTGCTTGAACCTCTGCTGTCGGGCCTATTTGACTCACCGTCTTTGTCAAAACCGGCAGCGCTAGTAGTGTTTGCCAGGCTGCTTCGGCGGTCTCAAACGGAGCCCCATCAGCCCGCAAAAGCCGTCGAAGAAAGCTCTCAAGGAAAGCATCGTGCCAGACAGTCCCTGTCGAAGCGAATGACGTTAGCTCAGTCTCTAACTCAGCGATATCTGCTGTATTATCTACCCGCCCTGTCAGCAAGCTATAGCCAATGCGGCCTGCGGCTTCAAGATCTTGGGCTACGTTTTCAGGGGTCGCCTCAGAGGTGATGCGTACTCGGGTGGGGGCCTCAAAAATTCGCTCCCAGAGGGCAAAGTCACTCAGATAGACGAAGGGATGGCCGTTCTCTTCAACCCATAGCACCGTATCTAAACGCAGATTGCCATGGCCCAGCCCGGCTTGAAATTGTCCCGAGGGCAAGATGATTTTTTGTTGATGCAATATAGACAAGGTTTGCAAAATCTGAGCCAGCAGTGCCCGTACCTGAGGCGCTGAGAAAGCCCCTTTTTCTAAAATTTGCGCCCTCAGAGAGGGGCAGGCATCCCGATAATCGGTGATTAAATAACAGCGTTTTACGGCGGCGCTACCGTCTGTTAATTTGTCGTCGATGCCCTGATCGACGCCCTGATCGACGATAGCTTCTAGCGGTCTGACCACCCGAATATCTCGAACCCGGTCATCGGGATGTCGAAACCCGGCCAGATTCGCAAACGCCTGCTGTTGCTGGCGGGTTTCTTCTGGGTTGAAACGGTTGGCAGGTAATAAATATTCTTTAATAACAACCGGTTGTTTTGAGCTAAGTTGAATGCCTGTAAAGAGATGGCCATTCCCTCGTTTACCTAACCAGCTGATAACTTGGTAGAGCCCCTGCTTACCTTGCAGCTTCGCCTGAATGAGCGATTGAGTAGTGTCACTCGGTTCTGTCGTGGTCGCTAGAGACTCTTTCGGTGCAGTGTCTTCAGCGGGTTCAGGAAATAATTCTGGCTTCAAGTCTTCTAAAAGATTTTTTAGCCAGCTGTAGCGGGTCAGAAAGTTAAATCGAGACAGCCTGAGGTGAATTGGCTGGCGTCTTAGATAGGTTTTGATTAGAATCTTAGGAACATTTTTCATCGCCCATCACCGATACTCTCAACAGGTTTCCCAAACAGCGTTTGACTGCTTCTTTGCGATTTTTTTAGAGGTTTGCGTCAGGCATATTTTCCCGATCGTTAATTTACTTTTGTATACAAACCGCATGATTTTATCGATCGATCCGGTAAGGGGATTCAAGAAAATGAAGTAGATGAAGTCCTCTCTGATTTGAAACGTTCCCATGGCAAAAGAAGCAGTTGTTCAACTTTTTAGAGCCGCCCAGGTCGATCTCAGCCTCAAGAATAAGCTCAACACGGCCCCTGATTTAGCGTCTTTCATCGACATGGCCAAAACCTATGGATATGAATTTACGGCCCAAGAGTGGAGAGACATGACCAGTTTTTCTGTAGAAGAGTTCAAAGGCAAACTCTCTGAGATTCCTGGTATATAAGTACCTCGTCAGTAATGATGACTCATTTTTTCCCGTTTCTGAGGATCCCCCCGGCTGCGCCACCCCCCTTATCAAGGCTACGGTGTACACACAAGTGCTGGGAACTAGCGTTTGTGACTGCATTACCCCCTCTAACTCCCCCTTGGTAAGGGGGAGAACCGGAGTTTCCCCCCTTACCAAGGGGGGACTAAGGGGGGTAATGCAGGATTTTGGGCTCCTTTTCGAGATGTGTGTACACGGCAGCCTTATCAAGGGGTGCAAGGGGGGGATCCCAGCCAGAAAGTGACACTGAAAATAATTTTGCTCACCTACTTAAATATCCACAGCTGGGCACCCCGTTAAGTGTTCTCCGGCAAATATCCCGGCAGCCCACCCCCAGCCGAACGATCGACCGCTACCTCGTGCGCGCACGGTATAGAGCTAAACCCCATACCGTGTGCGAATAGCGCACAACTCATACTACGGTGAACGTTCAGGTAAAGCACCCTATCAAAAGTAGCCTTTTGACGTAGCTTTTTGACCCAAACCCCATCCCGATTGAAATCTTGAGTTTTGACCGTTAGGCAAACTACGGTTCTGGAGGTGGCCAAAGTTTAAGAGACCCGTTGGCTTAACTTCACAAGTCCACGATGTCAGCGAGGATTGCGAAGCGCTTAACTTCTGGCTTAATTTTTACGATATGTATGGCCAAGCTTTAAGGAAGCCATTCTATTATGCAGGCTAACGGCAACGCGCTAGTCAGTGCTTAGACCCTCGCACAGTCACGACTTAGTTGACTTCATCGAGCAGCGGATCGATTTTTGTTTCTTGAGTTAACGCTATTTTGCAGTCATTTTGTGTTTGTAGCCGTCACGTCTTGCAGGGTTGGCTGAGCGGCTGTGGCGTGTCTGCGCGCGCGGGTATGCGGTTTTTTAAGGAAGGACGTTAAGTTGACCCTTAAGTCGGTGCTTAAGTTGACCCTTAACTTTACGTCTACCTTTTTCATCCTCTGGTGAAATAGCTGGCATTATAAGATTTCTAATTTAGTTTTCAGAGATTACTCATCTTTTTTTGATGTTCATGGCGTAACGGAGACGTAGCTATGCAGACTTTTCTAGAACAGGCTCCTAATCCTCTTGATTTGCCGTTGTCTCGCGGTGCAAAACTCAACCACATCATGATTATCGCGGGCGAAGCAGAGCTGGCAGAGACCCTCCAGATTGAGCTAAATCGTCAAGGTTACCAGGTGAGCGTCATCCACGACGGGCTGCGCGGCATCCTGGCTGTTAGAAGAATTGTGCCTGATTTGGTCATCATTAGCTGGTCGCCACCTAGACTGTCGGGCTTAGAGATTTGTACTCGGTTGCAGTCAAGTCGGAGCGATGTCCCGATCATTTTGCTCACCCAGGGAAGTAATGCCGGAGAGCGAATAGCAGGGCTTCAGTCTGGGGCCAGCGATTGTGTTTCGCCACCTTTTGTTAAAGAAGAGTTTTTTGCGCGGATTCAGGCTAATTTGATTCACCGGGGCACTGGGCAAGATCAGGCTTCTGTCCTGCACTGTGCAGATCTCCGACTCAATCGCAATACGCGTGAGGTATTTCGCGGCGATCGCTTTGTGCAGCTCACGGCTAAGGAGTTTGATCTGCTCGAATATATGATGAATCACTATTTTCAGGTGCTCACCCGAGAGCAAATTTTAGAAAATGTCTGGGGCTACAGTTTTATGGGGAGTTCTAACATTATTGAGGTCTATATTCGCTACCTGCGACAAAAGTTAGAAGCCACCCAGGAGACGCGCCTGATCCATACAGTTCGAGGCGTTGGATATATCTTAAGGGAAGCTGTTTAGCGGGTCTCTTGAGGGCTCTATCACATTGCCCGTAGCGGTGGCAGGTACGGTTAGCGTACGGTTACACGCTATGCCAAAAGCGCCTGCATACCAACCCATCAGGCCGGGCGATGTCAGCGGTCAATTTCTCTCTGACGATTGTGGCAAATGCAGTGCGGGTGGGGG
>JBCBZL010000420.1:0-2779 GCA_039815385.1 Cyanobacteria bacterium P01_A01_bin.114 | reverse complement strand
GGGGGGGGGGGGTATTTTTTTTTTTGGCCCCACCTAACCACCCCACCCTAACGTTTTGTCTGCTGCTTGACTAACCATAACAAACGCGACTCTATCGTCTACACGAGCCCATTCGGTCATCCTTACTGAGTGGTTTGTCACTGTGCTTAGCAGATGTGATGCCCTGATATTGCACTTGAGCCGTCTACAACATTTGCCGTTTTCATCTACTGTCTATAACACTTGCTATCTATAGCACCCAGGGAGGATAAGATTTTGAAAAGCACGAACTGTCGGGTTAACAAACTGTTCTCTTTCGTCGCATCTCTGGTAGTGTTGTTGTCTCTGGTCGGGTCGCTTTGGGCTAGTATACCGGCCGCCTCCGCCGCAACTGCCCCGGCAAAACAATCTCCCAGGGTGGTTCAAGTTCATCTGGGTAACGCATCAGGCGACCTTCGATTCGAGCCTGACGAGCTCTCTTTTGTGGCCGGTCAACGCTACAAGCTGGTTCTTGATAATCCTAGCTCTCAAAAGCACTATTTCACGGCTAAAGATTTTGCCGATGCCATCTGGAGCCAAAAAGTTGAGGCAGGTAACGTAGAAATAAAAGGGGCCATCCACGAGCTAGAATTGCGCCCTGGCACCGAAGCGGAATGGTTTTTTGTCGCTGAGAAACCGGGCACCTATGAGCTGCACTGTGCGATCGCAGGACATACAGAAGCTGGCATGGTGGGCCGTCTGGTAATTGCTTCATAACCGCACTACCTGAGCGACTAGATTTTACGCTTGATTGGGATTACAATCCTGAGCGCTGCCTTTGCCCGTCGCGTTGGCGGCTACCGGATGTCAGGCTGCCCTGGCTGAGTCTGCTGAGTCTTCGAGGCAACGATCATGCTGATTGTATGGATACTGGTTCTCGTCGCTGCGGTATGGGCGGCCCACTGGGGCGCTGACGGGTTGGCTACACCGCTCCAAAAGCTTCGTAAACAGTGGGGGCTCTCAGAGGCCGCGGGGGCAGCGTTTGTGGCCCTGGCGACTGCCAGCCCGGAAGTGGGTACGAATACTGTAAGTGCCGTACGGGGACTGTCAGACATCGGCTTGGGTAATCTGCTGGGCAGCAACATCATCTCTGTCCCAGCAATTGTGCTGGTGGCCTATCTGGCCTCGCAGACCCGTACCGCTAATCGAAATCAGCCGCCCGTTGAGAAGCAGATCCGAGAAAATGTTGGGGGCAGTAGCACCAACCTGGTGCAGAGAGAAACCCGCCTAGATGTCTTTGGATCTTGGACAGCCCTGCGGGTAAAACCTGAGGCGCTGACCGCCCAGGCTATTCCCTACTTGCTTGTGATTGCGCTGGCGGCGCTGTTAACGCTGCCAACCCCCTGGCGCGGCCTACAGCCGATAGACGGTTGGATTATGCTAGCGGCCTATGCTGTCTATGTGAGTCAGGCCATTCTGCGGCAGCGACAGCAAGGGGAGCCAGTGCGATGGCGCTCGTCAGAAATTGTGATTGCTGGGTGCGGCATATTGGCTTTGATGATCGGAGCCTACTTCATCGTGGCGGCTACCGAGCAAATTGTTTCGATTTTAGGGATCTCCCAGATGATTGGGGGGGTCTTTATCACCTCAACGCTGAGTATCGCCCCTGAAGTGTTTGCCACCTGGAGTGTTGCCCGTAGTGGGCAGATGACGGCAGCGACCACCAGCGTCATTGCTGACAATACGGCGACGATGACCCTGGCGTTTTTTCCCCTGGCGCTGGTGGGGATGACGATTGAAGATGGCCTTTTGTTCTCAGTCAATTTAGCGTTTGTGGCGCTGCTGGGGGTTGCCTACGCCGCCGTCATTCAATGGGGCAGACAAAAACATAGCTTTGAGCTTTGGGAAGTCGGCACTTTGATCGGGATCTACCTGGTCTATCTTGTGGTGATGCTCGTTTGGGTGCTCAAGGTCTTTTCTTAGCACCCAAACTGACAGGGCGGGCACAAAGCACCGCCCCGACAAGATTATTGAAAAGCAACAGGCTTTCTCAAGTAAGGGCAGGGTCTGACGACCTTAAACGTTGGCCGTTTCTTGCATCCACTCGGTGTGGAAAACCCCATCTTTATCAACGCGCTCGTAGGTGTGGGCACCAAAGTAGTCGCGCTGAGCCTGGGTCAGGTTTTGGGGTAAGCGATCGCGACGGTAGCTATCGAAGTAGTCTAGAGAGGCGCTAAAGGCAGGTACCGGGATGCCCAGCTGAGCCGCCATTGCCACCACTTCGCGCCAGGCGCTCTGCCGATCTAAGATAGTCTGCTTAAACTCGGGAGCCAGCAGTAAGTTGGGCAGCTGAGGATCTTCGTCAAAGGCGTGTTTGATCTTGTTTAAGAACCGGGCTCGAATGATGCAGCCTCCCTTCCAAATGCGGGCGCATTCACCCAGATTCAGATCGTAGCCATACTTGTCCGAGGCCGTTCGCAGGAGTGCCATGCCCTGAGCGTAGGAGCAAATCTTAGAGCAGTAGAGCGCGTCGCGAATTTTGCCAATCATGGCCTGGGTATCACCGTCAAACTTCACCGCAGGCCCGGTGATTTGCTTAGAGGCGGCGACCCGCTCCGCTTTGAGGCCAGAGATGATTCGGGCATTCACCGCAGCGGTGATGGTAGGAATGCTGACCCCCTGCTCTAGGGCGTCGATGACCGTCCAGCGACCTGTGCCCTTTTGGCCAGCTGTGTCTAGGATCATTTCTACCAGCGCATTGCCAGTGTCATCATCCAGTTTGGTAAAAATATCCGTAGTGATTTCGATTAAAAAAGAATCT
>JBCBZL010000132.1:0-12253 GCA_039815385.1 Cyanobacteria bacterium P01_A01_bin.114 | reverse complement strand
TGTCGATGATGTGATGGAAACAGCCTGTGGGCTTCACAACTTTCGATTGGAGTTACGAGGTTAAGGGGAACAACGGAGAGGGAAAATGTCCCCCAGAGCAGGCAAGCTGCCATTCTCCACTATTTCCTATAATGTCTATTATCTGCCTGTCGATTGAGGCTAGGTTCCAGCGGTATTAGGTTACCAATCCGATATAGTAAGGCCTCTGTCTGGTCGTCAGAAAAGGCTTTTCGCCAGCTCTGATCGGGTGACTCAGGCAGGATATGCTCAATTGTGAAGCTATCTCCCACATCTTGACGACCAGAGGCGTCTGCTTCTAGCCGCGCCAAAATATATCGCACCAGCTTCTTTTTTTGACCTCGGGTAGAGACGGAGAGGAACGCAAAATCTTGGCGAAATTTTTCGTCAGAGACGTAAGCGGGACGCAAGCGATCAAATACCTGGCGGGGGGTACGAATTTTGGCTGAGACAATATCGATCGCGGCTTGATTGTAGAGTTTCTCTAGATCGTTAGGGTTCAGTCGGCTGACTACGCTATATCTAAAGGAGAGTATAGAGATAACCTTCAGCAAGCGGATGAAATTAGCAGCGTCGAAATGCTGAAATGCAGCAAAAATGGTAGGGTAGGCCTGCTTTACCCTAAATAAATTGATTTCTTGAACAAAAGGTCGGCTTTCTGGCATATCTAGCCAAAACGAGTCGTTTGAATTGCCCAGGGCAACGTATAAATCGCTGTAGTTTTCGAGCTGATCGAGCAGAGTAAAGGCTTGCTCAGCATCTGTGACCTGATTTCGAATGAGCTTAAACAAGCGATCGCGGCGTACTCTGACGGATTGAAGACTCAGGTAGTAGCGCAGGAACTCAGGAAACCTTTCCATCTGGACAGTATTAATAATTCTGCGCCACTGACGCTGAGCTTCTTGTAAATTATCAGGCCCTCGAAAGAGCGAGAATAGGTAATTCTTGAGAAGGTCAGTGGCGCTCAGCTCAATACCTCGGGCATTTAGAGTTTCAAATACGGTGTAGGCATTGAGTTCGTCTTCGACATTAATCTGAATAAACAGCAGACTTTGGGCAACCGTATCGGTCAAAAATGTGGCGAGCCTAGCCCCGTCCTCAACGATTTCGCTGAGCCCATCCAGGCGTGCAGAAAAGTACTCAAAGGCTTGCCAGAGTAGCTGATTTGACTTCAAGAGTGAGCGGATATTTCTGGGCGATCGCAGATTGATTAGATTGCTCTGATAAAAATCATCATTGTGCTCATTCAGGCGCAGTTTGCTGGAATATTTTAGCGATCGCGGATCCTGATCGCTGAGGTAAGTCCGTCTTAAAATTTCCTGGCGATCTTGGTTTGCCTCTGCATCAATACCCTGATTTGCAAGCTGACGAATTTTTTCAATCACTGCAACAGCCAGAATACTAAGGGTGGCAAGACGCTGCTGCCCATCAATAATCGTAAAGGTTTTATCTGAGCGGCTGTCATTCTGCAGCACGATCGCGCCCATATAGTGGCTCACGCTTTGGCCGCTATGTAGCGCCACGATATCTTGCCACAGGTCTTCCCAGTTTTCTGCTTGCCAGGAATAATCTCGCTGAAAAATAGGGACTCGATAGGTTTTGCCATTGCCAATCAAGTCGCCAAAGCTAGTCGTTCGAGTGTCTAGCAGGTTAATGCGAGCCATTTTGTAATGTTGAGCTATATAAATGGGGCCAAGCTATAAAACAGGGCCAAGCTATAAGCTGAGTACACCGGTTACCCCTGTAAGCAGCGCACTGCTTCTAACATACCGCGTGCTTTATTTAAGGTTTCCTGATATTCATTTTGGGGAACAGAGTCAGCTACCATCCCTGCCCCTGCCTGTACGGTGACTTGATGCGTGCCGTCGGGGTTATTTTGGACAACCATGGTCCGAATGGTAATGGCGCTGTTGAGCTGTCCTTCAAAATCGTAGTAGCCGTAAACGCCGGAATAGGGGCCACGGCGGCAGGGTTCTAAATCGTGGATGATTTGCATGGCGCGGATCTTGGGTGCGCCGCTGACAGTACCCGCTGGGAAGCAGGCTTTGAGCAGCTCCCAAGCGGTTTTGCCAGGGGCGAGCTCACCCACCACGTTACTGACAATGTGCATGACGTGGGAATATCGCTCGATAATCATCAGCTCATCCACGCGAACGCTGCCGCTGCGGCAAACTCGACCCAGGTCATTGCGGCCTAAATCGACCAGCATGACGTGCTCGGCCACTTCTTTAGGATCGCTGAGCAGGTCTTTTTCGTAGGCGAGGTCAGCCGCTGAGGTTTTGCCTCGGGGGCGAGTGCCGGCGATGGGGCGCAGGGTGGCCATCAGGCGATCGTCCTGGCGGGTGGCTTTGACCATCACCTCGGGGCTTGACCCAATAATTTGCCAGTCTTTGAAATGAAAATAGGCCATATAGGGGGAAGGGTTGATCAGCCGCAGAGACCGGTAGAGGTTGAACGGGTCGCCGCTGTACTGCGTGGTCAGCCGCTGGGAGATCACCACTTGGAAGATGTCGCCGGCTCGAATATGCTGCTTGGCGCGGTCAACGTTGTTGCAAAATTCGGTTTCGGTACGGTTGCTGGTGTACTGCACCGGAGGTGCGCTGTCGGCGGGTGAAGACCACTGCAGCAGGGTTTCTGGTTTAGAAAGGGGCTGCCTCAGTTTGTCGACGAGTTGAGAGATGCGATCACAACACCCCTGATAGGCGATCTTCAGATCGGGTGAGTCGCGCAGATCGGCGTAGCTCAGGGCCCAGATTTTGCGCTTGACTTGATCAAAAATCAGCAGGCTGTCTACCTGCATCCATAGACCATCTGGTAAATCATCCTCCCCTGGGGCGTGTACCGTTACTGTGGGTTCAATCCATTGAATCAGCTCGTATCCCCAAAAGCCAAACAGCCCGCCGATACCGGGGGGAAGCTGAGAAAGCTTGACCGGATGAAACGAAGCGAGACATTGCTCAAGAATGTCGAATGGATTGCCGTCAAAGCGTTGCTGGGCACCATCGCGAAAAGTTTGCGTGGTTTGCGATCCACGCGCTTCTAAAACCCACAGCGGATCGCAGCCCAACAGGCTGTAGCGGCCTAGCTTTTCACCCCCCTCAACCGACTCTAGTAAAAAGCTATAGGGTTGATTGGCGCAAACCTTATACCAGGCCGATACGGGCGTATCGAGATCGGCCACCCACTCCTGGTAGACGGGGACAAAGTTACCCTGGTTAGCCAGGTTACAAAAGGTTTGAAAATCTGGGAAGATCGTGCCCACGTCATTTGCTCCAACCGAAAGGGCTCTAAAAGGGGTTTTAATACCCAACCCAGCACCCCGATTCAAAGTGGGAGCCGGTCAGGGGCGTCAAGTTTACGCCCTTTGATATCGGGTATCGCTAGACAGGATTTTGTAAAAGAAAGAAGCGTATCCGAAAAAAGGGGACAGCCTAGTTGACTGTCCCCTTTTTGGTATTGATTTATCATACGATAGAGCCGACTAATCGATTTAGTAAAAGGCTCTGAAATGACTAGGCGCTAGACCTCGTAGGGCTCATTGCCGCTAAACTTAATGGTAGCCGGATTCGGATTATCGCCAATCTTGCGATCTTTCTTACCGATCTGCTCGCGGCCTTCATTAACCTTCTCGGGGAAAGTACCATCGGCTGGGTGCAGATACTGCGTTTCACCACTGGGAAAGACGCGATAAATTTTGTAATCTTCAATCTTAGGCTTAAACTTTGTCCGCAGGCTTTTACCGAGGGCAAGGCACTGCTCTTTACGGGCCAGGTAAAGTAGATTCTCACCTGAGTTCATGATGGCCGCGCCGCCAGTCGGCATCTCAAAGACTTGCTCTTTAGAGCTTGTCCAGGTAATGGCGTACTTTTCTTCGACGTAGGCTTTGGTGAGTAGACCACCTGTGCTACCGCCAAAAATAGGCATGCTTCCGGATAAATCACCGGAGCTCGAAGGCTGTTCAGCAGGTGCTCCAGCGTCTACGGCTTGTTCAGTCAGAGCTTCGTTTTCCGTCATGGATGTTAATCTCTCAACCTTTATTGTCCAAAATCGTAGCACCCGACCTGTCACAGTTTATCGGGTTTGTCAGGAAGCGTAACAGTTCTTCAGAGTTCGGGCGAAGGGCGATTTTGTGATAAGGCGAGGGGCAAAGGGGGAAGGGCGAAGGGGGAAAGGCGTTAGCGAAGCCATGCCCCTTGGGCTATAGGGGAGGGGCGCTGCATGCAACGCCCGTACAAGGGGTAGGTAAGGGGAAAAGGGGATTGGGATATTGACCGCACAGGTTACGAAATGGAGGTAGAGGTGGCCTTTTTTTTGCGGGAAGAGCGCCTTCGGGTTTGGGGGCGTACCTGGGTAGCAATGGGGAGGGTGAAGTGGATTTGAGCACCCTGCTGCTTGCCTGCGGAGGTGGCCCAAATTTGCCCGCCGAGGCCTTCGATAATCTGGCGGCAGATGGCTAGCCCCAAGCCGGTCCCACCGACCGAGCGGCGCAGGGCTCCTTCTTCTTGGTAAAACCGTTCAAATACGGTTTCTAACTTGGCGGGTTCGATGCCGCGACCGCTGTCGGTCACGATCACTTCTACAAAGTCTCTGGCGTTGCCGTTTTGGCCCTCTTGAGAGTCGGGTCTGACCTGGGTTTGAATGGTGATTAAGCCGTCTGCGTCTGTAAATTTGCAGGCGTTATCGACCAGTTTGGAGAGAACTTCGACGACCCATTCACCATCGGCGCGAACAAAGGGAAGGTCTGGAGAGAGCTGGGTTTCGATCAGGGCGCAGGCATTGGGGCCGCTGCGCGATCGCACGCTGCTGAGGGCCAATACCACGCATTCTTGCAGAGACAGCGATTCTAAATTCCATTCGATGCGACCACTCTCAAGGCGCGAGAGCATCAAGAAATCTTGCACCAGCTTTTGCATGCGATCAGAATCGATCAGCGCGGATTCGAGCATGACTTTTTGCAGCTCTGCGGGCATATCTGGCTCGCTAAATAAGCTTTCCAGGCAGACTCGAATGGTGGAGAGGGGGGTGCGGAGCTCGTGACCCGTGATAGCGATTAGATTGCTGCGAGTGCGCTCAAGGTCAGCTAGCTGATGGTTGAGGTCTTCTAAATTGGCATAGGCTTCAGCCTGAATCAGGGCGACGCTGAGCTGGGTGGCAATGGCCTCGACCAGTTTGATATCGTGGTCGCTCCATTCTCTGGGATGGCAGGGGTCGTCTGGGGGAGGCTGGCACTGATGCAGTTCGATCATGCCCAGCAGCCGATTTTGATAAATCAGGGGTACGAGCAGGCAAGCGGTCATGCGCCATTTTTTGAACAAATTCTGGATGGCATTGGCTTCGCTGGGTTTGAAAGCATCGACCAGGGAGGATGACGCCTCGGTGAGTTCGTCTAGGTGGTTAAGGCTCAGCGTGTCGCGGTGTTCGCTAACCCATTGAAAAAGCGGATTGGTCTGCAGCGGCCAATTTTCGCCCTCTAGGGAGGTCGCATCTGGCTGGCGATATTCGTGCTCAATGGTGAGGGTCAAGTCACCTTCTGTGTAGCGATAGATAATGCAGCGGCCCACGGCCAGAACCTGGCCAAGCTCTTGGGTTGCGATCGCAAAGATCTCATTCGCATTGAGCGACTGACGCATCGCTGCTGTAATGGAGTTAACGAGTCTTTCGCGCTGCTCTTGGGCAGACAGCGCCTTGTAGGCCTTGAGCAGCTTATATTGGCTGGCCTGTACGTAGGTGACCAGGCGCTGGGCAAACGGATCGGACTCGGGGGTCGCTGGAGACGAAGTCAGTTTTTTAGGAATAAACTGCGATCGCGCCTGCTTGATTTTGCGTTTTAATTTAGGTCGATAGCCCTCAATGCGGTGCAGTAGCAAATCAGCTGCCCGCTGGCTGACGTGGCGATCGAGGGTCCAGATCCCTTCAAATCGTCGCGTTTGATCGAGAGCAGGTGCCCCTTGGGAGCGAGCAACAGCAGGGGCGGGCTGGCGTTCTCGGCAGATCAGGCAGGCGCTTTGATGCTCACCCAAAACGACTAAATGCCATTCATTAACCAGGGCGTCGTCGGCATCAAAGGCAATCGTTTCATAAACATCAGACTGATTGTTAAACCCGGTGCCCGCTGCGGAGAGCACATAGACCTGATCGGTGACCTCTGCAATCCGCGCGTAGCGATGGGCTTCTTGACGATAAAACCGCTCTTGCTGAAAGCTAGCAATCACTAAGGGGCTATCTGCGCCAGCCAGCACCTGGTCTTCCATCGCGTGGGAAAGGGCCGTCAGAGAGGTTTTAAAGTACATCTGCGGTCTGAGGCTGGGTAAAACCTGCAGCAGCTCTTCCACGATGGAAACTTGATCACGCATGAATGATTCGCTCGATGAGCGTGTTTGCAAGCTAAGACCTGGCACCTGTCTAACGGCTGAGAAAATGCCAAAATACAGAAAGTATTAAAGCCAGCGTAACGTAACCATAACAGGTGTATTCAGCAGTCACCGCGTAATTGTTACTAAAGTCTATTTTCAGCAAAATGCCGACATCAAAAAGGGGCCGGTCTAGACCGGCCCCTGTTTGATGTTGATAGCGAGTATCCTAAAACGCTTTCTAAATCAAGTCTAAAACCAGGCTCAGACCAGAAAGCATTGAGGTTTAGGCAAGACCACCCATGTCGCTCGTATCCTTCAAGAAACCACTGTAGGCTTCCATGCCGTGCTCACCGATATCCAAACCTTTGAGCTCTTCTTCGGCGCTGACGCGCATACCGAGCGTTGATTTTAGAATGAACCAGATGACACCGCTGACCACGACAGTAAACGCACCGATGGCGATAATCCCAATGATTTGGGAAATCAGCTGGGCCGGACCGCCGCCGTAGAAGAGCCCGGCGCTGGTGTCAAACAGACCCACAGCAACGGTTCCCCATGCCCCGTTAACCAGGTGGACGGAAATAGCACCGACCGGATCATCAATCTTGATGCTGTCAAAGAAGCCAACCGAAAAGACCACCAGGACGCCCGCGACCAAACCAATAACGACTGCACCCCAGTAGCCGACTCCGGCACAGCCGGCTGTGATACCGACCAGACCCGCCAAGATACCATTGATGATCATAGACAGGTCAGGTTTGCCACTCAAGATCCAAGCGGTGAAAGTGGCTGCAATCCCCCCGGCTGCCGCCGCCAGGTTAGTGGTGACAGCAATATAAGGCACCGCCAAACTAGCAGCCAACTCAGAGCCAGGGTTAAACCCAAACCAACCAATCCAAAGGATGAGGCAGCCCAGGGTGGCAATGCTCATGTTGTGGCCTGGAATGGCACTGACTTGGCCATCTTGATATTTGCCGATGCGAGGGCCGAGAATGGCAGCCCCTGTTAAAGCGGCCCAGCCACCGACGGAGTGAACCACGGTGGACCCGGCAAAGTCAGAGAAGGGGGTGGCCATTCTAGACAGCCAACCGCCGCCCCAAACCCAGTGACCTGTAATCGGATAGGCAATTGCAGTCAGCAAAATGCTGAAGATGATAAAATCTGCGAACTTGATCCGCTCAGCCACAGCACCCGATACGATGGTGGCCGCCGTACCTGCAAAGGCAGCCTGGAACAAGAAAAACACAGGCGGGGTCAATGTCGCAAAGGTTTCTATATCGTCTACCGCCAACCCCGACAAAAAGAAATTACCGGTACCAAAGAAAGCATTCCCCTCATTGAACATGAGGCCAAACCCGATAGCCCAAAACGAAATGGTGGCCAGGGCAAAGACAATCAGGTTCTTAGACAGAATGTTGACTGCATTTTTTTGCCGACAAAAGCCGGTTTCTAGCATGCCAAACCCAGCGTTCATGAAGATTACCAGGACGGCTGCAACAAGCACCCAGATGTTATTTAAGACGACTTGTACATCGTCGGGAGTCAGTGCCGCTTCTTCTTGGGCATGGGCAGCCGTGCTCCAGGCGGCCACAATCAGTAGCGCAACCGGCAAGCAGGCCAACCAAGCCCACGAAAAACTTCTCCCAAAAAAGCGCTTCGCCATTTCATCAAAAGGCGGCGCGTAGGAATCCCAAATAGACGTCTGACGACGCCTGCTCCTGAACTTTCTCTTGACAGTTATATTCGACATCTCGATGGACGTTCCTTCAACACAATCAGACAGCAATCACGGCCAACAGCTACATAGAGATCCCGCAGAGAGTGCCCTGCAAAGATTACGCTATACAGCTAACTCCTAACTTCAGCGTGTGAGAGGCTTCCGACCAAACAGAGTCGGAGACCTTAGCGCCTAAAACCAGGTCGAGAAAACAGCTAAACCGATCTCTCAAGAGTTCATAAAAGGCAGTGACTACTAGCGAGGAACAAACGATAGCAAAAGCGATGGTAACTTTGCTGTTGACTTTGCTTCGGTAACAGTATTCCGATCAGAACTCCAAACCGCTTAGGACACCTAGCTGGGTCGTACCCTTGATTCCACCAATTTGAGCCGTGTCATTCTGTATACTGAAATACTTTTTACAGGGGTGTCTGACGTTTTAGCCTCTTCCAAGAAATAAAGTTTGAGAAACTTAATAAATTGCCAATGCCTTTCAGGAGTTGATTTGCAGCTTTCAATAGAGAGTATGGGCTGAAAACAGTTGCTTTGCCCTCAAAATGCTCCCTCGTTTGTGCCTCCTTGAGTTTTAACTGCCTGCTGCTGATTTTGTGTCTTCTAGATAGCGCTGATAGCCGACGGCATCTAAGCGAGATTGTTTTTCGCCCACCTGCTGCTTGAGCTGTTCTCGGTAGGTTTGGACCTGGGCTAGCAGAGCCGGATCGTGGGCCGCTAGCATCTGAATGGCCAAGAGCCCTGCATTTTTTGCGTTGCCGATGGCGACGGTGGCGACGGGAATACCGCCGGGCATTTGCACAATTGAGTAGAGCGAATCAACCCCCTGCAAAGTGCGGGTTTTAACGGGGACCCCGATCACGGGCAGAGGGCTCAGGGCCGCTACCATGCCGGGTAGGTGGGCGGCCCCGCCTGCACCTGCAATAATCACTTTGAGCCCTCGCTGGTGAGCTGTTTTCGCATAGTCCACCATGCGCTCAGGGGTGCGATGGGCCGAGACAATGGCAACCTCATGGGCCACCTTGAAGGTTTCACAAATTGCGATCGCAGCTTGCATGGTAGGCAGGTCAGAGTCACTGCCCATAATGATCCCGACACTTGGCCCGTCACTTGGCCCGTCACTTGGCCCAACAATTGGACTGTTCATAAGTTTGGCTCCATCCGCGGTGCAGTCTGAACCCCCAAGCTGACCCCCCAAGCTGAACCTCCAGCGGGGGGATATGATTGAGGTAAGTGCTTAAAGTTACCAAGTAAGGGTGAGGAGGACAATGGACCGCTGGGAAGGGTTTGCTGGGTAACGGTTTCGTAACGGTTCCCTGGACAAGGCCCCTCTTTGCAACGATCGGGCCCCTCTCGTAGGATGATGAACCAGATCTTAGTTCCATACGTCCCAGCTTCTTAATTATGGACATTTCCCTCTTTTTCAATGCCCAACTGCCCGGACGCGATGGCCTCTACTGCGTGGAGATGCGCCAGGGATGCCCCCACATGATTTTGCCGATGCGCGAGGTCAGCATGGCGGTGCGCCCGGTTCAGGCCACCGATTTTAACGGCGACTGGCTTTCTTTAGGGGGCATTGACCTACAAGTTAATGGGGCATTAGGGCTGGCTTTTACCGACTTGACTGAGGCGCATTTTTCAACCCTTGATAAAATTGCCCAATATCTTTGGACTCAAGGGGTAGATGCCTATTTGCCGACCCTGGTCACCACTGACACAGCCAAGCTGCACCAAAGTTTATCGACCCTCGGGCAGTTTATTGATGACAGCAGCACCGAGCACCGAGCCCGGATATTGGGCGTCCATTTAGAAGGGCCGTGTCTCAACCCTGAAAAACGAGGTGCCCACCCGGCAGAGTATCTCCAGCCGCTAACGCTGGCGTCGGTTCAAGCCCTGGTGGGGGAGTATGTTAATCTGATTCGGGTGATGACGCTGGCCCCAGAATTAGACCCCACGGGGGCGGTGATTCCCTGGCTGCGAGAGCACGGCATCTTGGTGAGTTTGGGGCATTCGACGGCGACCTCAGCCCAGGCTAAAGCCGCCTTTGAGCAGGGGGCGACGATGGTGACCCATGCGTTTAATGCCATGCCGCCGCTGCACCATCGGGCCGTCGGTTTGCTAGGGGCCGCCCTGCTAGAGCCCCCGATCCACTGTGGTTTGATTGCAGATGGGCAGCATGTGTCGCCCCAGATGTTAGATCTGCTGTTGCGATCGCGGCGCGGTCGAATCGGCAATACTCAACATCGCTGCGAAAATCTATTTTTAGTGAGCGATGCTCTGGCCCCGCTGGGGCTGCCCGACGGCACCTACCCCTGGGATAGCCGCGAAATCAGCGTAGAACAGGGCACCGCACGACTCCCCGATGGCACCCTGGCGGGCACCACTCGACCGCTCTTGGATGGCGTTAAAAACCTGGTTCAGTGGGGAGTGGCCGATTTAGGAGAAGCAATCTCAATGGCAACCGAAGTCCCACGTCAGCTCATGGGCATGCCCGGTTTGCAGCTGCGCCAGCCCATGAGACTGCTGCGCTGGCACTGGGATGAGGCCGCCCAACAACTCAGCTGGGAACGGCTGGAGTGCTAAGGGATTAGCAAATCAATAACATCCTAAAATGGCTACTCCCAATGGTAGGGCAGCAAAACTTTGCGCCCTGCGACCAGGAATGTTATTTGCCCGCATGTCTCTAAGCCCCTAGGCAGACTTCTGAGTCGAGGCACGGCTCTCTTGCCAGACCGTAGACTCAGCTGACTCTGCTACCCCATTGGAGGTTTTTTCTGGCTCTTGTTCTGGCCCCCCATAGATTTCAGCCAGACGGTCTTGCATATCTTGCAACCAGCTAACATGCTCGCTGCGAATAATGGCTTCAGCGCTGCCAACCAACAGTTCAAAATTATCTTGCTGCTGCTGCTGTGCTGGCGTCAGGGCTGTCCACCAGGTATGCACATCATAGAGCGAATCTGCCGCCTGATTGTAACCCACCAGGGTGGCTTCAACCCGTTTGAAATCTCGATAATTGCCAAAAGCACCCGCCAGGGCTACGGTAAAAGCGACCCAGTTAAACATGCCTATTGCCGCCAGCAGCGTTCCCAACCCACCAAAGATATAAATCCCTGCTTCTAAAAACTGTAGCTGCTGATCCAGCGTTTGAACTTTGTTGCGATACCAGATAAATTGGCTGGCCAGGCGGTAGGTGAGGTAGTCTTCTGCATTGAGATCAGAGAACTTATCATCTTTGATGCCAATATCATCAGCCTGTTTGCGAATATCAAAGAGCTGAGCCCAGACCCATCTAAAAATCAGGGTCAGCCAACGGGTAAGGGTTAGGATGACCCTGAAGATCAGACCCAGCTTATAGCCCCTCGGTTTTTCATTCTCATAGGGCCTGAGGGCAGCTTGGTGAACTGCGCTGCCCTTGAGTCGCTCACTAATCAGCTTGATTTTTTTGGCCAGCACTTCATCCCGATTTCGTCTGTATTCCTTGACGCGGGTGCGATAGCAATAAATCTCCATTTTGAGCGTTTCTGCACTACCCCGCAGCAGTAGCCAGTTTTGACCCCGATCAAATTTCACCGAAAAGGCAAGCAGCGCTGTAATGACAATGGGCAAAACAGTCAGAAAAAACCTGCCTACCCCAACCGTCAGGGGCATGTCTTCAGCCCCTGTCTGAACAACGCTGGTATCGGGATCTGGCTGCAAAATTGACAGGAAGATCACGACAACGCCCAAAACGAGCATTAGATTTCGCAAGAAAAAAAACCGGGCCTGACAAAGAGACGCATTTTTACTGTAAGTTTGATGTCTTTGCCAGGCAAACTCTAGCAACGTTTTTTTTGAGGCTGGGGAGCTTGTATCTGCAGCTGAGAGACTGGTTGCCATAGGCTTAAATCTGGGAGATATTCAGGTATTAAGAGTGAAGTAGGTGTGCAATCGGTGGGTCAAGCTATCGGGTGGGCTTGCAAGATCAAAGACAGAAAGCTGTTGGGGATAGTAGGTTTTGACCAAGGCTTGAATCGTTGGGTCATCAGCAGATGTATCGCCGTTGATGGCTGCTGCAATTTTATCTGCGAGTCGACCACTGCCTGACAGCACAAGGGCTTGTCTGCCTGCTGATAAATTGATCTGTAAATCGACCAGCGAAACTTTACCCCCGTTG
>JBCBZL010000050.1:0-18754 GCA_039815385.1 Cyanobacteria bacterium P01_A01_bin.114 | reverse complement strand
TGGGAATTATTCGCGCACTATTTGGCGGTAACAACGATGGGCAGGGTGGTGCTTTCTACCTGAGTGATGATGACGCTAAGACCATGGGCGACATTGAATACATGCGCTCTAACAAAGTTGTCAGACGTACTTTTGCCAAGAAGAAAGGTGAGATTGGCGAAAAGGCGAGTACTAAGAGTGTTTCTGCCATGAAGAGCAGCAGCTTGGGCGAAAACGGCCTGCTAGCGACGCCGCCAGCTAGCAGTACCTCTAGCCAGAGTGGTACCGCTGCTCAGTCCTCTGCACCAACAAAGCGGGTCGAGCGTCGTTCTGCTTCGGTGGACAGCAGCATGGATATGTTTCGTAATATGGCTAAGCAGATTCGCAAATAGTTTGACTGCCGAGTCAGTTTGATGAAGCTTTAGAGGCTTTTGATACTTTTGGAATAGGGGTTTGGTGTTTCCAAGCCCCTATTTTTATGTTCGACGTTGGGATTTATTGAGAGATTGGTTTAAAGGGATATAGATGCTATCTCAGCAGGAAGCTCCTCTGGTGGCAGCGCTACAGCGGTGTGGCAGTCGTCGGCATGCAGCTTTTTATACCCCCGGTCACAAACGGGGGCAGGGGGTTTCTGATCTGCATCGGGCTGTTTTAGGGGCTGAGGTTTTTCGGGTTGACCTGCCAGAGCTGCCAGAGCTGGATAATCTATTTGCGCCAAAAGCCGTGATTGCCCAGGCTCAGTGTCTGGCGGCAGAGGCGTTTGGGGCCGATGACACGTTTTTTCTGGCAAATGGGTCTACCTGTGGGGTTGAGGCGGCGATTTTGGCCACCTGTGGCCCTGGCGACAAGCTGATTTTGCCACGCAACGTTCACCGCTCAGCAATCGCGGGGCTGATTTTGTCGGGGGCGCAGCCAGTTTTTGTGTCGCCTGTCTACGATGCTGACTGGCAGCTAGCCATGGGGGTCACATCGGATGCGATCGCAGCGACCCTCATAGATCACCCCGACGCCAAAGCCGTCTTGATCGTATCGCCCACCTACCAGGGGGTTTGTGCGGATGTAGGTGCGATCGCCGCGATTGCTCACCGCTATGACATCCCCCTAATTGTGGATGAGGCCCACGGCCCTCACTTCGCTTTTCACAGTGATTTGCCTCAGCCAGCCTTGCAGGCGGGGGCGGATGTGGTGATTCAATCAACCCATAAGGTACTCTCGGCTTTGACCCAGGCGGCGATGCTTCATCTGCGAGGGGGCCGGTGCGATCTGGGGCGGTTGCAGCAGGCTCTCCAACTCGTTCACTCCACCAGCCCTAGCTATTTACTGTTGGCTTCGTTAGACGCGGCCCGTCATCAGATGGCAAACCACGGAGCTGAGCTGATGGCAAGCACGTTGTTGCTGGCTGAGCGAGCGGTTCAACAGCTTAATCAGGACACGCCGCTGCCCACGCTAGGGCAGGCCGATCTGCCCGATGGTTTTAGGCTCGACCCCACCCGGCTGACCTTAGACATCTTATGCTTGGGGCTGACGGGCTTTGAGGTTGACGCTCTGCTCAACCAGCGGTTTAGCGTAACGGCAGAGCTACCGATGCTTAACCTGTTGACTTTTATCATTAGTTTGGGCAATACGGCTGATGATATTGACCAGCTAGTTGGTGCGATGCAGGTCTTAAGTCAGGCAGTTCCTAGCCAATCACAGGCAGGGCAGAGTCCTCAAAAAAGAGGGCAGCCGCTCGCGTTCGCATCAAAACCGAGCGGGCTGCCCCAACTGTCGCCCCGGCAGGCGTTTTTTGCGCCGAGCGTAGCTTGTCCCCTGGCTGAGGCGACTGGGCGGGTGAGTGCCGAGACGGTCTGTGCATATCCCCCAGGCATTCCCACCTTGATGCCGGGGGAGGTGATTACAGCGGCTGCGATCGCACAGCTCACAACGCTGAAACAGGCAGGGGCAGACTTTACGGGTAACAGTGATGCCAGTCTCGAGACATTGAGGGTTGTTGGGGGTTAGATGATGGGTGATGGGTGATCGGTGATGAGTGATTGGCGTTTTTGAACCAGTTGCTAGTTACTAACAACGACCCCCTTGGGACCCTTAAAACCCAGAATCCAAAACCTCCCCAAACAGAGCTATCCTCGTCTTGTAAACTCGCCCCTGGGCGCAAACCTTTCTTCATAGCATCGATATGTCGGTAATCTGGCCCTATGTGACCCCTGGAATCCCTGATCATCTGTTTGAACAGCTGCCAGGGATTCCGATGAGTCAACGTGAGGTGCGGCTGTTGCTGCTGGGCTATCTGCGGCTGCGCCCCGACGCGGTGCTGTGGGATATCGGGGCGGGGACTGGCACCATCGCAGTGGAGGCGGGGCTGATCTGCCCCCAGGGTAAAGTGGTGGCGGTTGAGCGAGACGAAGATGTGGCTAGCTTGATTCAGTCAAACTGTGAGCGATTTGAGGTCGCTAATGTAGAGGTGGTGGTGGGCAATGCGCCAGAGTGCTTTGACGAGCTGCCCTATGTGCCTACCTGCGTCTTAATTGAGGGGGGGCGCTCGTATCGAGAGCTACTCAGTCAAGTGTGGGAAAAGCTGAGTCCGGCGGGGCATATTGCGGTGACCGCCAGCAATTTTGAAGCGCTCTATGCGATTTCTGAAACCTTTGCCAAGCTCCAGGTGCGGAATGTAGAAGTGGCTCAGCCGACGGTCAATCGCTTAGAAACCCGTGGAAATCATCAGATCTTAAAGTCTGTGGATCCAATTTTTATCTTGAGTGGCGACAAGGCGGGGTAATGGCCACGGCAGAGGTGTAAAACTTTACGCCCTTCGATACCGGCTATCGCTAGACAGGATTTCGGACAAGAATGCAAAGCCCGTACCGTTCTGCTTAAAGAATCCTTGAAGTTGACGAATTGAGGATTGTGACTGCTCGCCTAAGTGTGGTGAAATTACCGACATGGTTCCCACCGTTTTTCTCGTAACCTTTAGATGTATTTCTAGATGTATTGCAGGTTAATGCCCAAGATTTGAGAACCTTGCAACGACCAAGTCTGGGTTCTTCCGACTCTCTGCGGAAAACGTCTTTCTATTTTTGAAGTTCCTCTTCACAAACTCTGGCAGGGCTGAGTTAAGTCATGGTGAGTTCTGAACGGTTATTGCAGCCGCAGCCACACAAATTACCGCCACATAATCTACCAGGGTCTGCCGAGTCTTTGTCATCTGAGGCGCGGTTGGCGATGGATATTACCGTGGTGATTCCGACCTACAACGGGGCCAAGCGTTTGCCCCAGGTGTTAGACAGACTGCGATCGCAGCGTAATCAACACGGGTTTACGTGGGAGGTGATCGTCTGCGATAACAACAGCACCGACTCAACCGAGCTGGTGGTAAGAGATTACCAAGGGCAAACAGATTGGCCCAGTGCGGTGCCGTTGCACTATCGGTTTGCAGCTGAGCAAGGCGCGGCCCATGCTCGTCAGTATGCGGTTGAGTCGGCCCACGGGCGGCTGATTGCCTTCTTAGACGACGATAATCTTCCCAGCGACGATTGGCTAGACAAGGCCTATGGCTTTGCCCAGCAGCATCCAGAGGCGGGAGCCTTTGGCAGCCAGATTCACGGTGCTTTTGAGGGGCCACTCCCTGAGGGGTTTGGCCGGATCAAGTGTTTTTTGGCAATTATTGAGCGGGGTGAGCAGCCCCATCTGTACGAGCCTAAAACTAAGATTTTGCCCCCTGCTGCCGGGCTAGTTGTGCGTCGAGATGCCTGGTTAGCTCAGGTTCCAAAGCGTCTATTTCTCAATAACAAAGGCAAAGAGGCAGGGCTGGCCAGCGAAGATTTAGAAGCGCTGTTGCACATTCAAAAAGGGGGCTGGCAGATTTGGTATAACCCCGACATGGTGGTGTACCATCAGATTCCTGACAGCCGCCTACAGCGCGACTATCTGGTAGCGCTGTTTCGCTGTGTGGGGTTGAGTCGCTCGTATATTCGACTGCTAGGTAACCCTGATTGGAAGCGCCCGCTGCTGGTGCCTGCTTATATTGCCAACGATCTGCGACGCTTGGTTTTGCACTATGTGGCCAAGCCTCAGCCGCAAAAAGATTTATCGCTTTTTGATGCGTGCGATCGCGAACATTTAACCAGCAGCCTGGCTAGCCCCTTCTTTTTGCTGAAAAAAACCTCGATCGATTGGGTGCAGGGCTGGCAGGCTCAGCATCGCCTGCCCGATCGTGAGCAATGGCTAGCCACCCTCACCAGCGCGTTCGAAAATCGACAGTTCCAACTGTTTCAGCAGGTGGTGCGGGCAGTGGATGAGACTGCCCCGCAGTTTGAGCAGCGAGAACTGCTGGTGCGACTGGTCAATGGGGCCGATCGGCTGCCGATCACGCCCGATCAGTTTTTCCCGATTGCTCGTCACTATGGGGTGCTTGCCACCCTTGACCGCTGGATGATCCGTCAGTTTTTTGCCCTGGTTGCATCCGGTGAGCACGCCGCTGCTGACGCTGGCTGCTATGCCATTAACCTATCGGCTGATAGCGTCAACGATCGCCGGTTTTTGGGGTTTATCCAGAGCCAGCTGCAGCATAGCAGTTTGCCCCCAGAGCAAGTCTGTTTTGAGATCTCAGCTAAAACGATATTGGCGCAGCCCAATACCAGCCGCCAGCTGATTCGCAGTCTGCATACCTTGGGCTGCGGGGTGACGATTGATGATTTTAACCCGACGCAGCTGTCTACGCAGGTGGTGAAACAGCTCCCGATTGACTATCTTAAGCTGAGTCGCCAGTGGCTATGGCGTCAGCACAGGTTGAGATTTGAACCGCTAGACCTGCTTCGCAGTGAAGATTTAGGCGGTGCCATTGCGAAAGGGGTTGAGACACCAGAAATGCTGCGATCGGTGCAGCAAGCCGGTATCTTGTACGCCCAAGGATACGAGCTGTCTAAACCCTATCCCCTGGTCGGAGCCGATGACGATGGATGATATGGCGATGGATATGGTGATGGATGCAGCAATGAATTTTACAGTGGTGATTCCAACCTACAACGGAAGTGAGCGCCTGCCGCGGGTGCTCGATCGGTTGCGCACCCAAGCCGTGCCAGATTCCCTCCGTTGGGAAATCGTCGTGGTCGATAACAACAGCACGGATGCTACCGCCGAGATTGTCAGGCGCTATCAGCAAGATTGGCCCGCCGCTCTGCCGCTGCACTATGTCACAGAGACTCAACAGGGCCTCGCCTATGCCCGTCAGTGCGGTGTAGAAGCTGCCCAGGGTGGCTGGGTCGGCTTTCTCGATGATGATACGGCACCGGATGAAAACTGGGTGAGTGCTGCCTATCGTTTTGGGCAGGCGCATCCCAAAGCTGGAGCCTACGGTGGGCAAATCCATGGTGATTTTGAGGTGCCGCCTCCCAAAGATTTCAAGCGGATTCAATCTTTTTTAGCGATTAAAGAGCGAGGGGCGCAGCCCCATCGCTACCAGCCTGAGACCCTGAGCTTGCCACCGGGGGCAGGCCTGGTGATTCGTAAGCAAGCCTGGTTAGAGTCTGTGCCCGCGCAGCTACAGCGTACGACCCGTGGCGGCAACGATTTTGAGATTTCCATTCGGATGCACCGTCACGGCTGGGAAATTTGGTACAACCCCGACATGCATATTTATCATCACATTCCTAAAAAGCGGCTGGAGCGCGACGCGCTGATCAAGCTGTCCCACACAGTGGGGGGCTGTATTTGTGAGCTGCGGCTGATCAACGTCGAGGCGCTGCGAAAGCCGGTGATTGTGGGGCGCATTTTAATGGGCAATTTACGACGGATTGTGATGCACGTCCTGAAATATCGATGGCAAATAAAGCATGATGTGGTTTTGATGTGTGAGTTAGTCTTTTTTGTCGGGGGGTTTATGAGTCCTTTCTATTTATTGAAAAAAAATCTAGCCAAGCTATCCGCCTGAGTTAGGGCAGTGTAAGTAATGCCTTTTTGCTGACTATTCTGATGATGATCTGAGCTATGTTTGCTCTATATGTGCGGCCATGCCCTTAATTTCCGTTGTAATTCCTGCCTACAATAGCGCCAGAACTATTGGCGACACTGTGCAGTCGGTGCTGGCGCAGACCTTTACTGATTTTGAAATTATTGTCATTAACGATGGTTCACAGGATGACACCTTAGAGCGACTGAGTGCGATCGCAGACCCGCGCCTCCGCGTTTTTTCCTATGACAATGCGGGGGTTGCCATCAGCCGCAATCGCGGTATCGAAAAAGCCAAAGGGGAGTATGTTGCTTTTTTAGACGCCGACGATCTGTGGGTGCCTGAAAAACTGCACGATCAGTATCAAGCTTTGCGAGAGAATCCGACAGCAGCACTTGCCTACAGCTGGACTGAATACATCGACGACAGCGGTGCTTTTTTTCGCCCTGGGATGCGACCTTCGTTTCGGGGAGATGTTTATCGACGATTGCTCGTGTCTAACTTTTTAGAATGCGGGTCTAATCCATTGGTGCGCCGATCGGCCCTCCAGAAAGTGGGGGGCTTTGACGCTGACCTACCTCCGTCTGAAGACTGGGAAATGTGGCTGAGGCTGGCTAGGCGCTATGATTTTGCGTTAGTAGAGTCGCCCCAAATCTTATATCGAGTATCGACTAGCTCTGCCTCTTTTGACCTCAAAAAGCACGAGAGGTCAAAGCTAAAAGCCATCGAAAAAGCGTTTGCAGATGTGCCCCCCTCGCTGGCTTTGCTGAAAAGACGCTGTATCTCTAACTTTTACCGATATCTCACCTTCAAAATGTTAGATACATCAGTTAGCACGATGTCTAATCGACAACGGGCTATGCTAGCAGCCCGCTACTGGCTAACCTCGATCAGTCATGAGCCTACTTTGATGCGTCAGCCCAGAGTGGTCCTCTCGACCCTGGCGAGAATTTTTAAGCTGATGATGCAGCCCGAGCCGCCCAGACTTGCCCCTGCTGACGTCTAGCGAATTGCTACGGCTGCCCCAATCTTTTGAATTTTATATTGACTGATATTTAAATGACGCCGCTCTTAAGAGACTTTCATGGCTATCTCTAAAAAACGACTCAAACTCTGTTTGTACGGCAACGTTTATGGTGCCTATCGTTCTCAGAATCTGCTCAAGCTCTTGGTTGACGATGGCTATCGGGTTGCTTGGGTCTCGCCTGAGTTTTATCAAGAACGGGGGCTAAAAAAGAACCTGGCAGCTAAAGTCGCCCATAAAATATTTCAGTTTTATGCCCTGATTGACTTGTTTATCAAGGCACTCCTGTCTGATGTTTTATATGTTTTGCCTGTCAATATTCGACTTGTGAAAACGGCTCTGCGGATAGCTCGACTATGCAAGACCAAGCTGATCGTCGAAATTCATGTTCTGCTTTACGATGCCCTAGTCAGAGACCAAAAAACAGTGGCTGTGGATAGCGCTGAGGCGCAGGCGCTTAAAGAAAACGACGTTTTAGCCTTGACTCAGTCTGACTATTTTATTAACCCGGCGGAGTACGAGGTTGACTACTGGGCCGACTTGTTAGGGGTCACGGTCGATAAACAAAAATTCTTTGCGGCTCCGCTTTTTAGCGAGCCCACGGCGGCTTGTAAGCGCGACTATGCGCGCCAGGGGCCGCTGCGGATTTGCTGGTGGGGGACGCTGATTGCGCTACACGGTGTCGATACCATGATCGAGGCGATGAAGCAGCTGAAGGAAGAATCAGTTCCCTTTACCTGTCACCTGTTTGGCATTCCGCCAGCGGGGCAAGGGTACCTGTTAGAAAAATACGAAGCGCTGATTCGAGAACAGGGTCTGGGCGATCAGGTGTTTATTCGACCCGATTTGCGATTTTCAGATGGCTCACTGCCCAACTATTTGATCGAAAACTGTGATCTGGCACTGGGGATTTTTGGTCAATCAGAGCGGGCGCGGGCAGCGGTGCCGACCAAGCTGATCGATGCCCTGACGCTGGGGCTACCCACCTTGACCATGGCCACGCCGGCCCTGGATGAGTTTTTTGAGGTTTCTACCGATCTGTGGACCTGTGAACCGACGGCTGATCAGCTGGCCCAAACCATTGTGGCAATTGACCAGGGAACGCTGCCCGCGCACGACTGGCAGCAGACCCGAGCCAAGGTGCTCAAGACCTTTAGCCTGGAGCGATATAAAGAGGTTGTCGATAAGATTTTGAGCCAGATTTCTGTCCAGCTGTGAGGGTGGTTGGCTCTGTTTTGAGGTGTCAGGGAGTATTAAGAGGAACCGTGCGATGAAAGCTGTTATTTTAGCGGGTGGGTTTGGCACTCGCTTGAGTGAGGAGACCGCCGTTAAACCGAAGCCCATGGTTGAGATTGGGGGTCGCCCTATCCTGTGGCACATCATGAAGATTTACTCAGCCCACGGGATTGAGGAGTTTATTATCTGCTGTGGCTATAAGGGCTATGTGATCAAAGAGTATTTTGCCAACTACTTTTTGCACATGTCAGATGTCACCTTTGATCTGCGGTTCAATCAGATGAACGTTCATGCGGGTAAGGCAGAGCCCTGGCGAGTCACCCTAGTGGATACCGGGGAAGTCACCATGACCGGGGGACGGCTCAAACGGGTCAGAGAACATATCGGCAATGAGACATTTTGCTTTACCTATGGCGACGGCCTGAGCGATGTGAATATTACCGAGCTAATCGAGTTTCATCGTCAGCAAAACACCCTGGCGACGGTGACCGCCACCCAGCCCTCGGGGCGATTTGGGGCTTTGAACTTTGGGGAGGACGCGTCTAAAGTGTCTAGTTTTATGGAAAAACCCGAAGGGGACGGGGCCTGGATCAACGGGGGGTATTTTGTGCTTGAGCCTGAGGTGATTGATTTTATCGGGGATGACTCGACCGTTTGGGAGCGCGCGCCTTTAGAAAAGCTGGCTGAAATGGGGCAGCTCTCAGCCTATAAGCACCGTGGCTTTTGGCAACCCATGGATACCCTGCGTGACAAAAAAACGCTGGAAGATCTGTGGAAAACGGGTAAGGCTCCTTGGCAAATTTACTAAGGGGCTGTTCATGCTTCAAACGCTTTATTTAAATACTTTATTCAAACGCTTTAGGAGTGCCTAGTGGGTCATGGAATCTGGATTTTGGCAGGGGAAACGGGTTTTCGTGACGGGCCACACGGGGTTTAAAGGCAGTTGGTTGTCCTTATGGCTGCAACTGTTGGGGGCCGAGGTGATTGGCTATGCGCTGCCGCCTTATACTGAGCCGAGTCTTTTTGAGCTGGCTCAGGTCGCTGAGGGCATGACCAGCCTGATCGGTGATATCCGAGATTTGCCTGCGCTACAGCAGGCTATGACGGAGCACTCACCCGACATTGTGCTCCACATGGCGGCTCAGGCGCTGGTGCGGCCGTCCTATGCTGACCCGGTGGAGACCTATGCGACCAATGTGATGGGGACGGTCAACGTGTTAGAAGCGGTGCGCCATACCCCGTCGGTCAAAGCAGTGGTCAGTGTGACGTCTGACAAGTGCTATGAGAACCGGGAGTGGGTTTGGGGATACCGAGAGCATGAGGCAATGGGAGGATACGACCCCTATAGCAGCAGTAAGGGCTGTGCTGAACTGGTGACGGCGGCCTATCGAAATTCTTTTTTTAAGGAGGGAGCCGGAGCGGAGGGGGGGTGTGCGATCGCAACTGCTCGAGCCGGTAACGTCATCGGCGGCGGTGACTGGTCCACCGATCGCCTGGTGCCCGATATCTTAAAAGCCTGGCTTGCTCAAGAACCTGTCATGATCCGCAGCCCCCATGCCGTGCGCCCCTGGCAGCTGGTTTTAGAGCCGCTGCACGGATACCTTTGCCTGGCTGAGCACCTGTATAAAGACCCCCAGCGCTACAGCGAAGGCTGGAACTTTGGCCCCGATGAAGCTGCTGCTCAGCCGGTCGCCTGGATTGTCGATCAGCTCTCCACGCTCTGGGGCAAAGGCGCTGTGTGGGAGCAAGACCAGGCTGCCCAGCCCCACGAGGCCAATTTTTTGAAGTTGGATTCCTCCAAAGCTCGGTTCCGTCTGGGTTGGACGCCTACCCTCTCGCTTGAAACCGCCCTGAGCTGGGTGGTGGAGTGGACCCAAGCCTTTCAAGCTGGCAAGCCCATGCGCAGCGTGACCCAGCATCAAATTAAGCAGTTTATGGAGAAAATTAGTCAATGAATCAGGCTACCTGTCGCTTTAGTGGAAAACCCCTCGTTCATACCTTTGTCGATCTGGGCATGTCTCCGATTTCAAATGCGTATCTCAGGCCAGAGCAGCTCAACGCCGCTGAGAAATTTTATCCGCTCCATGCCTATGTTTCAGAAGACAACTTGCTGGTACAGCTAGAGCAGTTTGAGTCGCCCGAGGCGATCTTCAGCCATGACTATGCCTATTTCTCTTCTTACTCTGACAGCTGGTTAAAGCATGCTGAGGCCTATACCGACTTAATGATTGAACGATTTGGGTTTGATCAAACCAGCCAGGTAATCGAGCTGGCTAGCAATGATGGCTACTTGCTGCAATATTTTCAAGCTCGCCAGGTGCCCGTACTTGGGATTGAGCCTGCCAGCAATGTGGCCCAGGTTGCTATTGAAAAAGGCATTCCTACCCAGGTTAAATTTTTTGGGGTCGAGACTGCAAAAGCCCTGGTGGAGTCAAATCAACAGGCCGATCTTTTGCTGGGCAACAATGTTCTTGCCCACGTACCAGATCTTAACGATTTTGTTGCAGGGATGAAAATTGCCCTCAAACCAGACGGCACTTTAACAATGGAATTTCCCCATCTGTTGCAGCTTATCCAACAAAATCAGTTCGATACGATTTACCACGAGCATTTCTCCTATTTCTCATTTCTCACCGTTGAGAAAGTGTTTGCGGCCCACGGGCTGACGCTGTTTGATGTGGAAGAGCTGCCCACCCATGGCGGTTCGCTCCGGATCTATGGCCGCCATCAAGATGAAACCTCTAGAGCAGTCACCGAGGCGGTTCAAGCACTCAAGCAAAAAGAAACCGCAGCGGGCCTAGACCAGTTAGAGACCTACCTGAACTTTGCGGAGCAAGTTAAAGAGACCAAGCGTAAACTTCTGAGCTTTTTGATTGAGGCAAAAGCCGCAGGTAAAACCATTGTGGGTTATGGAGCTCCTGCCAAAGGCAATACCTTGCTCAACTACTGTGGCGTGCGTACAGATTTCATCGACTACACCGTAGATCGCAGCCCCCACAAGCAGGGGCTTTACCTGCCGGGCACCCACATTCCTATCTATGCCCCCGACAAGATTTCCCAGACCCAGCCAGACTATGTGCTGATTCTCCCCTGGAATCTCAAGGATGAGATCATGGCTCAAATGGCGGGGATCCGCGAGTGGGGAGGCAAATTTGTCGTGCCGATTCCTGAGGTTCAGGTTTATGAATAATCTGAATTAGCCATGAAGAAAGTTCTGGTCACAGGTGCAACCGGGTTTCTGGGTCAGCATTGTTTACCGCTGCTGGTGCAGAAGGGCTATGAAATTCACGGGGTTGCCCGTTCACGTGATCGGCTAAAGGTGCGAAAACAGGACAATCTGCAGGCCGATTTGCAGGCCCACCTGCAGTGGCACCAGGCCGATTTGTTAGATCCCTCACAGCTCAAGCCTCTGGTAGCTCAGATCAAACCCACCCATTTGTTACATTTGGCCTGGTACGCAGCTCCTGGCTGGGGTAGCGCCCCTGAAAATTTTCAGTGGGTGCGAGCGAGTCTCGATCTGCTGCAAGCCTTTCAAGCTAGCGGCGGTGAGCGTCTGGTGGTGGCGGGCTCCTGTGCTGAATATGACTGGGACTGTGGCTACTGTTCAGAGTTTCGCACGCCTACTCGGCCCCAAACCCTCTATGGTACCTGCAAGCAAGCATTGCAAACCCTGACCCAGGCTTACAGCAAGTCGGTTGATTTAAGTGCGGCCTGGGGTCGTATCTTTTTTACCTACGGCCCCTACGAACACCCTCAACGACTGGTGGCATCTGTGATTCGGTCGCTGCTCCGGGGTGAGGTCGCTAAGTGTTCTCATGGTCAACAGCTGCGTGACTATCTCTATGCCAGGGATGTGGCCGATGCGCTGGTGACGCTGCTAGAGAGTTCGGTCACGGGGCCGGTGAATATTGCCTCGGGTGAACCCATCCGGCTGAAAGAGATTGTTTATAAAATTGGGTCACAGCTCGACCGGGCTGACCTAATTGAGCTTGGCGCGCTGCCCGCGCAGCCTCAGGAAGCTGTGCTGGTGATGGGAGATACCCATCGCTTGCAGCATGAGGTGGGCTGGCAACCTCAGTTTGGCTGGCAACAAGGTATAGAAAATTCTATTAACTGGTGGAAGCAAAACCTATGAGCAACATTGCAATCTTAGGCGCGGGCATGGCCGGGTTTGGCGCAGCCTATGAGCTGGCCAACGAAGGCATCAGTGCCACGATTTATGATCAAAAGCCTTACCACGGGGGTCATACGGCTTCGTTTAAGTACGAAGGCAAATATATTTTTGATGAAGGGCCGCACATTTCGTTTACTAAAAATGAGCGTATTCAGCAGCTGTTTGCCGATAACGTCAATCAGGACTACGAAGTTATTCATGCCTATGTCAATAATTATTGGCAAGGCCATTGGATCAAGCACCCGGCCCAGTGTAACCTGCACGGTTTGCCTCCAGATTTAATGGTTGATATCCTGCGGGATTTTATTCAGGCTCAGCATACCGAGCCCGGCTCTATTAACAACTATGCTGATTGGCTTTTGGCCAGCTATGGCAAAACCTTTGCTAAAACCTTTCCGATGGAGTACGGGCGCAAGTACCACACCACCCCGGCTGAGAATATGAGCACTGACTGGCTCGGGCCTCGCCTCTATCGCCCTGATCTAGAAGAAGTGCTTAAGGGGGCGTTGTCGCCTGAGACCCCTCACGTTCACTACGTGAGCAACTTTCGCTATCCTTCCTGGGATGGATTTGTGGCTTATTTAAATCCGTTGGCTAAGCAGCATCCTCTCCAGCTAGGCCACAAACTGACCCGGTTAGATCCGAAGACTCGACAGCTGACCTTTGCGAATGGGACAGGAGTTAGCTATGACCAGGTGATTTCGTCTATCCCTTTGACTGAGCTGATTCCCCTGATCCAAGATGCGCCATCCGATGTGGTGCAAGCCGCTCAAAAGCTAGCGGTCACGACCTGTGTGGTGGTCAATATTGTCCTCAATCGCCCTGACATTTCTAAAGCGCATTGGACTTATTTTTACGATGACGATGTTTTCTTTACCCGGCTGAGCTTTCCCCACATGCTGTCACCCAACAATGTGCCGCCAGGCCAGGGTAGCATTCAGGCTGAGGTGTATTATTCCAATAAGTACCGTCCCTTAGATCGCACGCCTGAAGACTGTGTTGAGCCGGTTATTGCTGATTTGCGACGCTGTGGATTAATTCGAGACGATGACCAAATCTTGTTTTCTAATGCACTGTTAATTCCTTATGCTAATGTCATTTTTGATTTAGATCGGGCTGATGCCGTAGCAACCGTTCATGGCTACCTGGATGACATTGGGGTGGCCTACTGTGGCCGCTATGGCCAGTGGGGCTATGAATGGACTGATGAATCTTTTATCAGCGGTGAAAAGGCAGCTCGAAAAATTCTGACCCGAGTCTAATTTTTCTTTAGGGCGCATTACCTTGGTATGGGTGTTTCAAGACTTCAATATGATATTAAGCGTCTGATTACCCTTTTTATCACGCTTATTTTGGCTGCGGGCATGGGTCTCAAAATGCTGATAATAGGGTGGCTGATCAGGGAGCAGACGCAGGTCATGCTGAGGTCGTGGTATGGTCGCCTGGGTAATAATTTGATTCAGCTGGCTAATGTCCAATATCTAGCTCAAAGGTTAGGTGGCGCGGCGTGCAGTGTTCCCCCGCATGATTTTTTACAGGCGGATCGGCTTTTTGCGGTTCATCGCAAAAAGCCCTATCAGTTTATGCAAGCTGAGCATAAGCTGATTGCTAAAGGCGCTCTTTTATCTATGGGGGGATGGGCCTATGAGCTAGTTAATAATTTTGGTAACCCTGAGGAATATCAATCGCTGAGCTCGGTCTGCCGAGATTTTTTTTTCAAATCAGATACCTTTCCAGCCGTGCTTGAAATAGGCGATTATCGAAAGATCTTGAGGGATGATATCTGGCCAACTATTCCCTATCAGGACAATGTCAGCATTTCGGAAGAGACGTTTTCGGAAGAGACGTTTTCGGAAGAGACACTGGCGGAAAAGATACTTTTGGAAGAGACATTGGTGATTCATATGAGGGGGGGCGATATTTTCTCTGAGTGTCCGCACCCGGCCTATACCCAGCCTCCGTTAAGTTTTTATGAAGCTGCCATCCGACAGTGCCCAACCTCTAAAATTGTGGTTGTCACTCAAGACACCTGCAAAAATCCCTGTCTTGCGGCTTTACTAAATCGCTACCCCGATATTAGGTTGCAATCTGGTAGCTTGCAAGACGATGTCAGTACCCTGCTCAGAGCTAAGTATCTGGTCGCGGGAACTGGAACCTTTGCGATCGCACTTGCCTTTTGTTCTCGCTCGATTCAGACCCTCTATTTGCCCATTCTGGATATCAATCGGAAGTCAGGCTCTGTCAAACGGGTACCCAGTATTTGGAACCCGGTCAATATTTTTAACGCTAAAGCCACTTTAGATTTTGAAGTCGTTGGCTTTCAGGTTCAAGACTATACTGCGATTGGTAGCTGGTCTAACAGCGATGAGCAGAGAGCGTTGATGATTTCGCACGCTGCGAATAAAATCATTGATTTGTCTAAATAAATCGAATTTAGATTGAAGCCTTGAGTTTTACCGTAGGGCAAACTACGGTTCTGGATGTGAACAAGGTTTAAAGGTCTCTAGAAAAGCCTGTCGTACAGTACCCTACCGATGAAAAAGGATTTAGTCCAGCGGATAGTAAGGCAAAATTTTTATCTGAACAATTGGTATCAAAATTACCAACTGCATCAAAAAAACGGTCATTCGAAGGGCAAGATTTTAATCTATCAGATGGGCAAAGTCGGCTCGACTAGCCTCTATGAGTCTTTAAAGTGGGCGGCTCCAAGTTATGGGGTATATCATCTGCATTGTTTGCAATCGTCTACGATTCAAAAAATGCTTGCCCACTACAAAAAAATATTCAAAAAAGGCCGCAATATTGATGAACATGTGATTCATAGTCAATATCTTAGGCGGCAGCTTAATCGAGGCTTAGAGCACCAATCTGAAAAATGGAAAGTTATCACGCTGATTAGAGATCCGATTGCTCGAAACCTATCTAGCTTTTTTCACGAGCTAAGATATCAGCCAGATATCCTTGATGCTAAGACGATTGATAGTTCAACACTCAAGGTGTTGCTTGAAGAATACTTTCAGCGCTATCCAGATTCACATCATCCCTTTGACTGGTTTGATTTGGAGCTAAAAGCTGTTTTTAACATTGATCTGTTCTCGGCTGACTTTTCTCCTGTAGACGGGTACAAAATTTACACAAATGACGATATCGATTTGCTTGTTCTAAAATTAGAGCACTTGGATGCGTGTGCTCAGCACGCGCTGCATGAATTTCTAGGGATTGAGAAAATATTATTGAGAGCTGCTAATAAAGGCGACCGTACCCAGTCTGGTGAGCTTTACAAGAAATTCAAACAGCGAGCGATTTTGCCGACTGACTATCTCAATAAAATCTATCAATCGCCTAAGGTTAAGCATTTTTATAGTCCAATAGAAATTGATAGATTTTATCGTCAGTGGACGCATTCTGCAGATGTCTAGCGATAGTATTGGAAACTTTTTTAAGTGAGTATGCGATACGAGTAGAGACGGAATATGCTCTGTGTTTTAGGCTTGGATTTGGGGTATCCAAAAGCGATGCAGTTTTGATTAATTTAGGAACAAACATGATGCAACTCAGTGTGATCATTCCCTGCTTTAACGCGGCAGAAACGCTTTCTGCTCAGTTAGAGGCGCTGTCACGTCAGCAGTGGGATCAAGACTGGGAGGTGATCATTGCGGATAACGGCTCAAGGGATGCTACGGTTGCGATCGCAAAACGCTACGCAGACAAAATTGCGCACCTGAGAATTGTGGATGCCTCTGACCGCAAAGGCGCGGCCTACGCGAGGAATTATGGAGCGCACCTAGCTGCGGGGGCGGGGGTAGCGTTTTGTGATGCCGATGATGAAGTGGCACCGGGCTGGGTGGCTGCCATGGGAACAGCCCTACAAACCCATGATTTAGTAGCGGGCTGCTGCGAACTCAAGAAGCTCAACCAGACCTGGGCGATTAAGGCTCGCTGTGGCGGTGAGGCGCGTGACATCTGGGTAGATGGTCTGTTGCAGAGTAAACTTTCCCCTAAATACCCTTATGCCTCTAGCTGCAACCTGGGGGTCAAGCGAGCCATCCATAAAAAGCTGGGGGGATTTGATGAAACGCTGCTGACCTGTGAAGACGCTGAATACTGCCGGCGAGCTCAGTTGCAGGGATTTTCGCTCAACTATGTCCGTGAAGCCATAGTGCACTATCGTCTGCGCAACTCTTTGATGGGCATTTATAAGCAGGCGTACACCTATTCTCAATATCGAGTTTTGCTCCACGAAAAATACAAGTCAACCGATGTTTTTGTGCGACCGCTGACGGAGGGGATTATGGCATGGCGGCTGCTAGCTAAAGGACTGGTGAAAATTCGCACCAAAACTGATGTGGCCATGTGGCTCAACAGCTTGGGCTGGCGCTTAGGTCACGAAGCTGGCATGAAGCAATACGGCAACCGGTAAAGACGGCTTCGATGAGCGCGTTGGCTTGGGGGGGTAGCATTTCTGAGCGGCTATCTCACAAGCCTCTTCTCAGGATTTTTACGGGTTGAGTCTGTGTCATAAAGATTCTACGAATACGGCTTTCTCCAGAGAAATCCGGAAAATTGTTTCACTAATATGATGTGAGCCCTAGTTAAACATACCTAGACTTGTCTCTTTGCAGATAAGCTGCGCTGTTTGCTGCCTTGATCCTAAACCGTATTTTTATGCCCTCCATATCCCCCCCCTCGCTTTCACTGACATCTGTTCAGCAAAGTGAGCCTGCTGCTCTAACGACGGCGCAAATCGCCGCTGCCTTACTCAGGCAGGAGACGGTGATTGACTGTGTGGTGAGATATCGGAGCGTAAACGTGCCCTCTGCGCCGCCCCAGTTTTTGGCGTACGTTGTGCTGTCGGTTGCCTTTGACCAGGCCGCTGTGCAGGCTCGGCTGCAAGAGACCCTGGGGGCGACCCTGGCGGCGGCGGTTAGGCTGATTTCGGTCACCCGCATTCCACTGACGGCGGAGGGTAACGTTGATGAAGCCATCCTCTCTAAGCTGCCCTTGATTGATGCCACCCTGGCCCAACGCTGGTCAACTTGTTTGACCTCACAGCCTGAGGTTCGGCAGGCGGCTACGATGGTTGAGGCGCGGCCCTCGCCTTTGACCCATCTACATCTAGCAGATCTGTTGCCCGCTGAGCAGCTGGGTCTTCTCTCAGCGCAGGGGGAGGCTCAATCGGCACCGCCTCTCCCTCGATCGGAGCCTCAGGGAGAGGTCACTTCTCAAGTGCCTGCTATTAGCCATGGCGAACCGCTGCAGCCGATCGCATCAATGCCGACGAATTTGGCCCAAGCGCTGCGACAAACGGCCCAGCGGTTTCCAACCCATGGGGTTACCTATCTCCAAAACGACGGCACCGATCGGGTACAGCCCTATCCTGAGCTGCTGGCAGAGGCAGAGCGCATTCTGGGCGGGCTGCAACGGCTCAATCTAGAGCCCAAAACCAAGCTAATCTTTCAGTTTGATAGCAATCAGGACTATATTCCAGCGTTTTGGGCCTGTATGCTGGGCGGTTTTGTGCCTGTCCCGATTGCTATTGCCCCAGCCTATGAGCCTGATAATGCCGTTGTTCAAAAGCTCTGCAATGCTTGGCAGCATTTAGATAAACCGATTGTGTTGACGAATGAGTCGGTGGCACCGGGGTTGCGATCGCTCATCCAGCAGCTGGGGCTTGAAGCGTTTACGCTGCAAACAATTGAAACGTTGCAACCGGGGGGGGCAGTCTTGCCAGAGGGTGACAGCAGCCAGCCTGAGGACCTGGCTGTTCTTTTGCTGACCTCAGGCAGCACAGGCAGGCCCAAGGGCGTGATGCTCACCCATCAAAATATTTTGAGCAATGTGGCGGCGAGTGCCCAGGTTAATCAGTTTACGGCCCAAGATATTTCACTTAACTGGCTGCGTCTCGATCATGTCGGTAGTCTGGTGCGCTGCTGTATTCGAGATGTCTATGTGGGGTCGCAGCAAATCCACGCGCCAGCTGAGCAGGTGCTAGATAATCCGCTGCGGCTGCTGGATTGGATCGAGCGCTATCAGGTGACTTTTGCTTGGGCACCCAACTTTGCGCTGGGGTTGATCAACGATCGGGCCCCAGAGATACAGCAGCGCCAGTGGAACCTGACCTCGCTAAGATCGATGCTGAGCGTCGCTGAAGCCATTGTGCCTAAAACGGCGCAGCGTTTTGCCGATCTGCTGGCCCCCCACGGCTTTACGCCGGAGATGATGCACTCGGCCTGGGGCATGTCTGAAACTTGCGCTGCGGTGACCTTTTCCCATCGCTATTTGCTGAACCTGACTTCGCCAAATGCCAGCTCAGTGGAGGTGGGTGCGCCAACGGCTGGGTTTCAAATGCGGATCGTCGATGCTCAGGATCGGGTTCTGTCAGAAGAGACCGTAGGCA
>JBCBZL010000111.1:0-13910 GCA_039815385.1 Cyanobacteria bacterium P01_A01_bin.114 | reverse complement strand
GAAGTTACAGCAGATACTAGGGCTAAAATCACCTCTTTTGTTGAGAGGTACTTTAAAGGCAATATAGTGATGACTACACAGCCTCTAGAATGGCTTCCCCCCTCAACAGCTGATTTTTTTGCTTTGCAACCTCTTAATCAAAATCAAATGGCTGAATTTCTAATCAGTCGATATAGCAGTCTTGTCGAAACTGACTGTGATGCTTCTGTCTATCAAAGAACTTGTGAAAACTATGTTTCAAAAATGCTTTCCCCTAGTCTTAAAGAGGAGGAGAGCACTGCAATCCGACACACTCTATCAAATCCTATGGACTTAACTTTAATAGCCCAGATGTTAAGTCATAATGAAATGCCAGATCTCTTCAGGCTACAGGAACAGCAATATCAAATTATGGCAACAGATTATCAGGTCAAAAACCTCCACAGTTTTCCTTTGTGTTCCTTCTCAGAAGCTGTTTATCAAATGCGATCGAATGATCAGGAAATTATTCAATCGGCTCAGTTTTGGAATGAGCTATGTTGCCTGGAGCGATATAAGATGGTACTAGGTCGTCAATCCAGAGATATTGAAGGGAATCCTATTAAGGTCTGGTCTTTCCGCCATGATAAGATCGAGGATTACTTTATTGTTCAAACCTTTTTAGGTGAAAATAATACTCGCCCTAAGAAACATATGAATGATCCTCGTTTTCGTGGGGTCTATTTCCTAATGGCTACCTTACTCTCAAAAGCTGCTGCTAAAAAGTTACGTGAGAAGCTAATTCATTATGCTGCTGATAGTGGGGATCATACAGTTAGCGATACCTTTGTCAAACTTCTACTTTCTAGGGAAGAAATGGAATCGGTCACAAATAATATTACTACAGTTTCCAGAGATACATGTGGAAATCATTGAAAATCAGCTCTGCTTTTGTGTTTTCTTGTAGCTCAATCTTTTGGCGAAATTTTTTCAGAGGGATTGAATAAAAACACATCCTCAAATCCGGGGGGTATTTGAGGCGAGTCTAAGCTATCTGGCATTTGTTGGCTATCTAGCAGCAAGAAACGGACCTTCGGATCGAGTCGGTGGCTGAGGGCAAAAATGCTGCCAAAGTTAATGCCTTCAGATGACGAAATTACTAGCGGCTTGGGGCTGGCGTCTACGACACGGGCTACGGAGGGTAGGTTGTAATTGAGAACTTTGATCCAGCTAGATTCTGTCTTCAAAATTTTGAATCCAGACGTGATGCCTAGCATCAGCACCACAGTGGTTGCGCCGATCCAGAACTGCCGTTTTAGCCAATTTGCTTGATTGGCCTGTATCGACAGCTGCATTGATAAGAGCGTTGCGATCGCCATTTGTACCCCAAGGACGCTGGGGATTAGATATCGGGCAGGGGTTGAGCGCTGTCCGCCTAAAATCAGATCCATCATGGCCAGAGGTAGAAAGGTGGAGGCCATCAAAAGCAAAATGAATAGCCAGAAGCGAAACGGGGTGTGACGCCCCATAAAATATATTGCATACCCCACTAACAGCAGTGCTAAGGGCAGCGTGAGGTAGACCTGCCAGGTATCAAAACCAAAGTCACCTTCGGTCAGAATGAAACATCTGGCGAGATTGAGCCCCCAGACTTTCAGTAATACTAGCCAGGGGATTGGCTGGGCAGTCCAAGAAGCACCAGCTGTGCCTGCTTTTGAAATAATCACAAACAGCCACGGCACAAACAATAAAAAACCGCCTGCTACAGACAGTAGATAGCTCAGGAATTGGCGAGTGGGTCGAAATTTTTCGACAACTAGGACATAAACCCCGTGACCCAATACGACAAATACTGTAAATGGATGGGTATTAAGGCTTGTCGCTAACAGACAGGCGTAAAGTGCCCAGTCTAGAAAGGAACCGCGACGCAGTGCCCTCAATAACAGGGCGCTAACGACCAGGCTGAGCACCGTCCACAACACATATTCTCTGGCTTCTTGTGCATAGAGAATATGAAAAGGAGAGACGGCTACCAGCATTATGGCCACGTAGCTTGTAAGTCGTCGCTGCAATAGGGTGACTCTTTTTGGGGTATCTGAGAAGAGAAAAAGTTCTTGATAGAGCCAATAAATCGCTGGAAAAATTAGCAGGCTGACTAACGCCGATAGGCTTCTTGCGAGCCAGATTGTGTTGCCAAACAGAGCGACCCATTGTCGCACCAGGATGTAGTATAGCGGCGGATGTTGGGAGTCTTCAATGGCCAATGATTGCAGCGTATCGGCCAGGGTTCGCTCTGGAGTGGGCCACTGGTAATACATCAAGTCGTCAACCGTGATCAGGCGACCGTCAAACAGGGTGGCATTGATATGCACTGTGTCATAGCCTGACATTCGTAGCGAGGTGTAAATTTCGTCATGCCAGTAAACTTGATTCAGATTCCCAAACCGGAACCCAACGCCCAGTGTGACTAGAAAGATGCAGGCGATCAGTATTGAATTTTTTGTCCAGCTCAGGCGGCTTTTGGGGTGAGTTGGCATGGGATATCTTCTATAGTGTGAGCTCTGTTTCCTGAGCGGGTCTGAGTTCGTCAATAAAGGCCAGTATTTCTGGCTCATCAGCGGATGCTGCTGCCCACTGTTGGATGGCGGGCAGTGCCTGCACAGTCTCGACGAAGGTTTGAGCGGCGGGCTCTAGAGAAACTTGATAGGTCACAAATCGCAAGGCGACCGGGGCATAGACAACATCCGCAATGGAGAAATCGCCAAACAGCCAGGGGCCACCGTAGGTCTCTAGACATTGAGTCCACATTGTTTGAACCCGCTGAATCTGTTTTTGGGTATCTGTAGATAAATCGCTTGGGGTGAGTGGATTGCGGGCGCGAATGTTTTGGGGAAGCTGATCGCGAATGCCGAGAAAACCAGCATGCATTTCGGCTGAAATTGAACGGGCTATGGCACGAGCCTTGTGGTCTTTAGGCCAGCCGACTGCGCTGGGAAACTGTTCCAACACATGTTCATAAATTGCCATCGTGTCCCAGATGGCTAAGTCACCGTCCAGCAGCACCGGCACACGGGCAGATGGGGAGTAGTCTGTAATCTGTTGCCACTGTGACGTAAACAGCGGTATCCGAATTTCCTCAAAGGGGATCTGGCTCTCAGTTAAAAACAGCCAGGCCCTTAGAGACCAGGAGGAGTAGTTTTTGTTGCCGATGATCAGTTTGAGGGACATGGAAGAAAGTTCTCAGCTTTAAGTTTTAAGTGCTCAGTTGGGGATTGGTGCAAAAACAAAGTACCCGCTAGGTTAACAGACAAGGTGATAGGTAGCGGGTAATGGGTAATGGTGGGTGGGTAGTGGGTTAAAGCGAAATGTTGTGTGATTGCAGATCTTTCAACTTAAAACTCAAAACTTAAAATTCAAAACTCCATAACGCGTACCCAACCTTACCTTGCTAAAACCGTCGGTGCCATGAGCTTTAACTGCTCCTGGCTGACCCAGCGGGTTTGCTGATCGTTGGCGATTTTACACAAATAGTAGTTGCCATCGTCGAGTAAGACCTCTACGGCGATTACGGCCCACTGATGGTCAAGATATCGAACGGTATCTCCAACCAAGGGTATCCAGCTAGGTTGAGCGATCGGAGATTTGCGAGATAGGAGATAGTCGATGTCTTGCCACAGGCGGGAAATAAGTCTTTGCAGGAGCGGTGTGACGGCATCGGCGATCGCAGCTAGCACGAGGGTGCCGATGATCATTAGGGGAAGTGCGATCGCAAACCGCACCGCATCCTCATCAACAACAAAGTTGAGGGTGCGATCCACCACAAAATTGTGTACCAAGAAAAAGCTATAGCTATGCTTGCCCAGGCTCAGGGCCAGGTAGCGAAAGGGCCGAACCGATGTCAGCCAGCGGCAGAGCACCGCGCAGACTAGGGTTAACCCTAGGGCCACTAGCCAGTCGCAAACCACCCACCCCAGCCGATAAAACTGACACACAAACCCGGTTGCATAGAGCAAAACGCCTGCTTGCAACGCTTTTGTCTGGGGCCAGAAGAGCACACCGCGGCCATGCTTATAGGCCTGGGCGACGGCCATGCCGATTACAAAGGTGCTCAGCTTAGCCAGCAGTACATAAAACGGTAAGGGGCCGTTGGGCGTATCGAGCAGGGTATAGGTTGGCTGGCCACCGAATGTATAGGTTGCCAGGGCTCGATAGCCTAGGGTGACGATAATACTGACTATCACCAAATTTCGACTTCCCCAGCGATACATCAAGCGATGCAGTAGCGGAAATCCGAGAGTAAAACTCAAGATCAGGGGAATAAACCACCAGGGACCACTAATCGGCAGTAGGACACTGCCTCGAAAGTCGAACAGTAGTGGAAAAGTGGACGCGCCGAAAAAATTCCAGGCGGGAGGAATGTAGCTCTGGGTGGCTGCCCCAATCACCCACAAAATCGGATATGAAATCAGGGTCACAGTCCACAGCGGCCACAGCAGCCGTAGCAGTCGCTTTTGCCAAAAGGCCAGCCAGTCAAACGAGCGGTGCCGGGTGGCCAGCATCAGGCTAAACCCGCTCAACAAAATGAACACATCTACAAACTGAAACCCAAATAAGGTGGGGCTGCCGAGCAAATGTCCCCATCCTGAGAGCGTCCCCAGAGAAGAATCTTCGGGGATAAGCTGTTGCAGGTTATGGAAGAGGCCCGTCGGCTGGGGCGTATAGCGATACTGGGTAAACAGCAGCTGGGCGTGATATAGCAAGATGATGACGGCGGCAAAAATGCGCACTCCGTCTAACCATGCTAGCCGCTGCACGCTGGTTAAGCGATCTAAACGTCGAGTCATAGTAGATGCGAGGATTGGGGTTTTCTCAGAGCGTGTGTTTTAGGTGGAGAGTAGAGGGTAAAGGGTAGAGGGTGAAGGGTCGTAGTGGGTAATGGGTAGTGGGTAGTAGGTAGATTACTTGACCCTTGGGCAAGCTCTACAGTTTGGCGGTCTCTGCTAACGCGTAGGCTTTTTCTAACTGGGTGATGGAGGGTTGTGGATTTCGTGGGGTTACGACCCAGTCGGTTTTGCCATGCAGGTGATCATAGAGAGCCACCACCGCGATCATGTTTTTAAGCAGTGAGTAGGCCGGGGTGAGTAGGGCATATTGCAAAAAGTAGTACCCCGGATAGTGGCTAAACCCAACTTTGGCGGTCACCAACAGTTTGTAAACGCTGCTCAAAAATGTGATCGCGGTGGCGATCAGCAAGACCGCATTTTCTGTGAAATTGACGGTTCCGGTTAGCAGCCAGCTGCTGAAGACAATCGGCAAGATTTGCACCGATACGATGGGGAACAGCTCTCGGTAATAGAGTAAATAGGTCCAAATGAACTTTTGACCCAGGGTTAACTGGGAAGACTTCCAAAATCGTTTTTGGTAGCGCAGACTGACTTCGAGCCACCCCTGTGACCAGCGTTTGCGCTGTGACCAAAAGGCGCTGATGTGATTAGGGGCCAGCTCTGTCACGGTGATGCTGCGGTCGTGGACGATGCGATAGCCCTGCAGTAGGGTGCGAACCGACGCGTCGATGTCTTCAGTGAGCATCGTGGGGTTAAAGCGGATCTGCTTGAGCACCGAGGTGCGCCAGTAGCCGTTAGAGCCGCCAAACAAGGCGGTGTCTACCATCAGCGACTTAGCAGAATGGCTGACCCCGTAGATAGACTCGAACTCAACGGCAATCAGGCGGGTCAGCAGATTGTCATCACGATTGCGAATCAGGTTGCGCCCCTGCACGACATCGTAGCCATTGGCCAGCCATCGTCCGGCGCGCTCAAAGCAGTCTGGGGCCGGATGATGGTCGGCGTCTAGGATACAGGTCAGCTCTCCGGTCACGATATTTAGCGCCGCATTGATATTTTCGGCTTTGGAATGGCTGCCTTCGACGCGATAGGGCCGAAAATTGGGATATTTTCGGGTCAGCTGCTTCAGGGTTTGCTCAATGGGCAGGGGGATTGGCGTGTTGTAGGCCAGGATCACTTCGAGGCCTGCTCTGGGCTGATGGACTCGATTGAGTAGATGGTCGAGGGTGTCTAAAATGATGCTTTGCTCGTTGGGCAGGTACGCTGCCACGATAAATGAGCAGCGGGGTAAGGGCTGATGAGCCATCGGTAGGCTGGCTCCCCGAATACCCAGTCCTTTCTTTAAGCGATGCTTAAAAATGTCAGGTTGAGACAGCGGCAGCTGGGTCTGCCCCGCAAATCGACGCCAGATGGCGGCACTTGACTCGGTGATCAACATGGCAGCACTGGCTAAATAAAGGACGACCAGTGAGAAATGAAGCCCTCTTAGTGAAATACCGCCCAGCGCTAGGCTGTAGCAAACAATGGTCGGTAGCCCGATTAGCAGCGCATGGACAAAGATCAGCTTGCTGACAATTTGCCAGCGCACATCGCGAGATCGCAGGGAGTTGCGATCGCGTTGGTTATTCTTTTGCATATAGCACCCCTTTGCAGGCGTCTGAACCAAATGATCAACAGATGATGAAGCACAAATACGCTGCCCGTTACGCTGTTATGCCGCAGACATAACTCACGATTTTTTCAAGCCGTTTAACATAAAGCCGTTTAACATAAAGCCGTTTAACACCAAGCCGTTTAGCACTAAGCCGTCTAACTTAAACCTTGGCTACATCCAGCACCGTAGTTTGCCCTACGATGAAAACTCAAATCTGGATGTGGTTTAAATAAACCGTTTATCTTCAAGTCAAGAAACAATTCTGTGGCTGACCGACGAGCGAATCAGCATTTGAGGAATGGTTTCGTAACTTGACAGCCAATTTTAACTCAATGTTAATTTTCTGTTAAGTTCTGTGTGTACGTACTCTGAAACGGTAGCGGCTGCTAAGCGCCATCTCTGTGTGAATTCAGGGCTGACTCGGAACAGTGTCTGCTTTGCCAGGCAGATGTTTCAGCCGATTTAGATCTTGCTTAGATTTCGCTTGGGACGATCAGGTTGATCAAGGTATCAATGATGCGCTCGTGGGCAATCGGAAACAGGGTTTTGCCGTCTAAAACTTCTTGCAGCATCACGAAGTAAACCAGCGTGCCGATGAAGGTGCGCGCTGTGGCTTCAGGATCTTGAAGCTGGAGTTCTTGACAGCTGCTCAAATAGGCTGATAGCGACTGAACAAGCGGCTTGGCGACGTGTTCGACATAGGGCTTAGCCAGCTCAGGAAACCGGCCTGACTCCCCGACAATTAGCCGCATAAACTCGCAAAACTGGGTTTCTGCCTGGGCCTGGACGACCATTTTTTGAGCGAGGTCGCGCAGCACCGTACGGGGCGGGCCTTGCAGGGCATTGACATTGTGGGGGTCAAAGAGCGTATTAAATTTATGCTCGGCTAGCCGCTGCACGATGGCAGCAAATAGGTCGGTTTTATCGCGAAAATGGCTGTATATGGTGGCTTTGGAAACGTTGGCTGCGATCGCAATTCGATCCATGCTGGTGGCGGTGTAGCCATGGGCCAAAAATTCCTGCATAGCCCCATCTAAGATGGCCTCGGTTTTGACACTCAGCTTTTTTCGGTCAGATTGATTGGCAATCGGGTTTGGCACAATATTTCAGCAGCTTTTCTATAGAAAGTATGCATATTAACTATTTTAACCGTCTGCCCCTCGTAGCCGGTCAGTCTTCGTAGATAAAATCCCTTTTTGTATAGGAGCCTTTAGAGATAGAAATCCTGCCAACGGCAGGCTTGGGATTCAAGGCTGGTATGATTTGACATAGGTTTTGTGCCTAAAATCTCTAAGATTTATTCGCCCCCTTAGCAGCATCCGTATGCCCCTCCAAGTCTATGGCATTCCCAACTGTGGGACTTGTAAAAAAGCGTTTCAATGGCTCGACAGCCAAGGAATCGAGTACGAATTTATTAATACTAAAGAGCACCCTCCCACTCAGGACATGATTGCTGACTGGGTTGAGGCGCTGAGCGCAAAGCCGATGCGCAACACATCAGGACAGTCTTACCGAGCCCTGGGCGATGAGAAGAAAGACTGGAGTGATCAGCAGTGGGTCAAAGCGTTTGCCAAAGATGCCATGCTGTTAAAGCGTCCTTTATTTGTCAAAGACGGTCAGGCCGTACTGGTAGGCTTTCGGGCAAAGCCTGACGAAATTCGCGAACGGTTGGGGGTGTAAGCCGGGCGGGGCGCTCAGTTTAGAGGGTTTAGTTAAAAACAGGACGAATCCATGGGAGAAGCAAAACGTCGGCAGCAGCAAGATCCGAACTATGGCAAGGTGAAGCGTAAGCCCGTCGCTAAGAACAAACTCAAAAAAAAGATCTTTGATACTTCCAAGCTTTCTAAAACCGAGCTGGTTATCTGGGCCGTGCTGTTAGGGGCCGCTGTGGCGACTTTCTTGCTGAGTTTTCAAGGGCAGCCTCCGGCCTAGCCCATCCGTAAATAATGGATGCACAAACCCAAATCATCGTGATTGGCAGCGGCATTGGCGGGCTCTGTTGTGCCGCTCTGCTGGCCCGCTACGGTTATGAGGTGGTGGTCTGCGAAAGTCATTCGATTCCTGGCGGTGCCGCCCACGGCTTTGAGCGCCAGGGGTTCCACTTTGACTCGGGGCCATCGCTGTATTCTGGGCTTTCTTACCGTCCTTCGCCTAACCCACTGCGGCAGGTGCTAGATGCCCTGGGCGAAGATGCCGACTGGCTAAACTATGACACCTGGGGCTGCCGACTTCCGGAGGGCAATTTTGACACGTCTGTGGGCTCCGATCAGTTTTGTGATGTTTTAAAGACGCTGCGGGGGCCGCAGGCAGTTGCCGAGTGGCGAGACCTGCAGCGAGTGATGCAGCCTCTGGGCGCAGCCGCTGTGGCCCTGCCTCCTGCCGCCATGCGGTATGACTGGCGCGCTGTGCAAACCCTCGGACGGTTTGCGCCGACGTTACTCAAGCACGCCCCCCACAGGGTCAAGCTGACCGGTCCCTTTAGCCGCATCATGGACGGGGTTGTGCGAGATGAGTTTGCCCGCAACTGGCTAGATATGCTGTGCTTTTTGCTCTCGGGGCTGCCCGCTGAGGGCACTATCACGGCTGAAGTGGCGTTTATGTTTGCTGACTGGTATCGCCCTGGCGTACAGCTCGACTACCCCAAAGGGGGCAGTGCGGCCCTGGTGGCCGCTTTAGTCCGTGGGTTGCAAAAACACGGTGGCGAGCTGCGGCTAGGTGCCCATGTTGAAGAGATTCTGATCGAAGCTGGGCGAGCCGTTGGTGTCAGGCTTCGCAGCGGCGAGCAGATACGGGCGAAGGAGGCCGTGATTTGTAATGCTTCGGCCTGGGACATGGTCAAGCTGATGCCCCAGGCTCCGGCTAGCTTCTTAGCTAAGCGGGCGTCGATGCCGGCCTGTGAAAGCTTTATGCACCTGCATCTGGGGATTGATGGAACGGGGCTGCCGACCGATCTGGCCTGTCACTACATTGTGGTTAACGACTGGGCTAAAGGGATTGCGGCTCCGCAAAACCTGGTGCTGATTTCAATTCCCTCGGTGCTGGATCCGTCCCTGGCCCCGTCAGGTAAACACACGATCCATGTCTATACACCCGGTAACGAACCCTACGATATTTGGCCAACCGATCGGCACAGCGAAGCCTACGCTCAGCTAAAACAGCAGCGAGCTGAGGTCATGTGGCAGGCTCTAGCGCGGGTGATTCCTGATATTTGCGATCGCTGTGAGGTGACGATGGTGGGTACACCGCTCACCCACGCCCGATTTTTGAGACGTCACCACGGTTCCTATGGGCCTGCCGTCCGGGCAGGGCAGGGGATATTCCCAGGCGCTAAAACGCCGATCAAGGGGCTGCTCTGCTGCGGCGACTCCACCTTTCCTGGCATTGGCCTGCCAGCAGTCGCCGCCAGCGGCATGATCGCCGCGAATACGCTGGCTCCGGTTGCTGATCATCTGGCGATGCTGCGGACGATAGGTTGTTTGTAGAAACGCATAAGGCCAGATTGGCTTGCAAGTTTTGATGGGCTCGCAAGGTAAAACGGATTGGCTTACGCTGATATTGGGCTGGAAGCTAAGCCCATCCTACGATCTTCTACTTGCTTAATTACTCGCCATAATGGAGGGGACGGTTCTTGTTGCTCAATTTGGGAGATTCCCCCTTCGCCTTTCCCCCTTCGCCTTTCGCCCAACATGGCTAAGCCAAAGCACAGGAAGCCAAAAGCGTTTCAGGGTCAAGGTTGATTTTGGGAAACAGCGGTGAGTTGATCACCATGTCCTGGGTATACACCGTTTCTGAATACAGCCCTTCTTCTAAAAGGAGTACCATTACCTGTTCGTGGAGGGGGTCGACAATCCAATATTCGGCGACACCCAAAGCGGCGTATTCAGAGCGCTTGTGGCGATAGGGGGTGAGCCCAGACTCCTGGGTGACAATCTCAATGGTTAGGGACGGTGCCGTCTGACAAAGGGTCGTGTCGTCGATCATGTCGGCGATTTGGCTCGACTTAATGACGTAAACATGGGGCAGTCTCACCTGACGCCATCCTGTTCTTAGACCTGCTTCGCAGAGACACTGCCACGGCTTTTCTGAGGCTTCGATGGCTTCGTCTATCTCTTTTTTTAGAAACTGGGCCAGCAGCAGCTCTTTGAAGCTCGGGTTGGGTAAAGGGATTAAGCAGCCGTCGGTTAACTCATAGCGAGTATCTGGATGGGCGTAATACTGGCTGACATAGTCTTCGAAGCTGTAGCGCTGGACGAGGAGAGGAGTATCTAAGCTTGGTGGCTCAAGCTCCGTCTGATCGTCTGCTTCATTAAATAGGCTGTCTGCTTCGGCTAGTGATGGGTCTATTGTTTTGTCCACTGCTTCGCTTGCTTCGCTCACATTTTCGTCAAAGGCACTGTCTGCTTTGTCGAAGATGTTATCAGATTCTTCCTGAGAAAGGGTGGGGGCATCTGCGAACTCATCGGCTGTGGCCTCGAGCTCTGGCGGGACAGACTCTTCCTTGAGGCTGTCTTCGAGATGGGTGCCCTGATCTAGGGGGGGGGGTTGGGTCTGCCCAGCCGAGTTGTCTGAAGAGGTTTCTGACGTTGAGGCCTCCGCCACAGGGGCGATATTGGCTTCAAGATTGTCAGGTTCAGGGCGGTCAGAATTTTCTGGCTTTTCTTGGCCGAGAACTTGGGCATCTAGATCTTGAGTCATAGCCGGAAGGGCGCAGTGCAGTCTGGATGGTTCTGAAGACATTATGCGGTACCTTTCTAGGCAGATCCGTAAAATTACGATGTGGATTAGCCCGATGCAGCAACTTTTTCACCTTCGATTTTATTTAGACACCGCAGATGTGACCGCCTGGGAGAGCTGGCTGCCTGCGGGAATCTTTTACGGGGTGACGTGCAATCCACTTCTGCTAGAGCGGGCTCAGGTAGCCTGCGATCTAGCCTCGCTCAAGCGGCTGGCCGACAGAGCCTTTGCACTGGGGGCGCAGGAGGTGCAGCTGCAAACCTGGGGTGCAACGCCAGCGGCGCTGGTCTCGACGGGGCAACAGCTGGCGGCGTTTGACCCTCGGGTGGTGGTCAAGGTGCCGATCACGCGTATGGGTACGACCGCCGCTGCGCAGCTGACTCAGCTAGGGGTGCGAGTAACGCTCACGGCTGTTTATGCGGTGCATCAGGTGCTGATTGCGGCGGCGCTTGGGGCTGAGTACGTTGCCCCCTATTTGGGGCGCATTAATGACCGAGGTCAGGACGGACGGGCGACCCTGGCTGAGATGCAGCGGGCGCTTGACGGGGTCCAAAGCACTACTCGGATTTTGACGGCCAGCATTCGCGAGGTTGAAGATATCGCTAAGCTGGCTACCCACGGGCTGGCTACATTCACATTTGCGCCCAAGATTGCTGCAGCGCTGTTTGAGGTGGAGGCGACCCTTGCCGCGACGGCAGACTTTGAGCGGGCTGCCAAAGCCATGGGCGGCTAAGTGCAGCTTTGGTGTTTGCATGGCAATCTGCAGATGCCCGCCGTTTGGGCACCGCTGGCCGCTTATTTTGCCGATGGGCGAGTTGAGGTAAAGTCTGTTGACCTGTGGGAAACCCTGGCCCCTGGCTGTTGGGAGTGGGCGCAGCAGTTCTGTAGAGAGCTTTCCCAGATGCCCCCCGCCCGGCGATATCTGCTGGGCTACTCGATGGGCGGGCGGCTGGCGCTGCATGCGGTGCTCTACCGGCCTGAGCTGTGGGCCGGGGCGATTATTGTGGCGGCCGATCCGGGGGTGAGCGATTTGGCTGAGCGGGTAGCGTGTCTGAGGCGCGATCGCATCTGGGGCCAGCGTTTTCTCACCGAACCCTGGGCGCAGGTGCTGGCGGATTGGGACGCCCAGGGCATTTTTGGCGGACGCCCCAATCCTGTGCCACGAGATTGTGGGCAGCTGCGTCGCGCGCTCATCTGTCAGGCTTTCTATGCTTACTCTAAAGGTTTCCAGGCCGATCTGCGCCCGGCCCTTACTCGGCTGCCCCAGCCCTCGATCCTCTATGTGACGGGGGCTGCCGATTCTAAATACACTGCCATCGGCGCTCAGCTAGCGGTTGCCTGTTCGACTGTTCGCCACGCTGCGATCTCATCAGCCGGGCATCGCGTCCCCTGGGAGACCCCAACGGCGTTTTATCAGCAAGTCGAAAAATTTATCCAGAGTTAAATGGAAGTCGAATATTTTTTAGTCGAATTCTTGTTCACATTCTTTAATGTTTTCGTTAATATTTTTAATATAAGCATTTCGAATACTTACATTCTGGATACCTAAATCTATGTCGAAGACTGCTCTGTTTGCTCAAATCTTTAAACCCAACGTCAATCCCAATGTCTGGTCCCAGAGCACCTGGGCGATTTTGCGAGTGACTATTGGGGTGATGATGGTTCACAACGGCTTTGATAAGCTGGCCAACATTGAAAGCTTTGCCCAGGCGTATGTCGCCTACCTGGGCCTGCCGTTTCCGATCTTGCTGAGCTATATCGCGGCTTACACTGAGCTCATCGGTGCGCCTCTGGTGGCGTTTGGCTTATTGACCCGCCCGGCTGCGCTGGGGTTGTTTGGCACCATGTGCGTGGCCATGTATCACCACATCAAAGTTGCGGGCCTCAGCCTGCCTTACCTGGAGCTGTCTGCCATCTATGCCGCTGCGTTTCTGTTTTTCTGGGTCAACGGAGCAGGGCTGTTCTCAGTCGATGCGATGATTGCTAACTGGCTCGACAGCAGCGCGCTGTCAGCTCGGGCTAAGCAGATTATGCGCCTTGAGAAAGCCTTTGAAGCAAGCTCTCCTGCTGATGTTCAAGGTGTTGCCAAGTAAGTGTGGCTGGTAAGGAAGAGTCTCATAGCCTGAGCTCGGGAGTTCCATGGGGCGCATACGAACCTGGGCACGGGCCTCCCCTCTCGGGAGGGGAAACCCACCCCTGCGCCCCTCCCAAGGAGGGGATAGGCTGAGCTAACATGTCTTAGCTCAATGACTGAGCCTCTTGCTTGATTTGGGATTAAAAGGGCTTGGCGACCGACATGGCTGTTGGTCAAGTCATGAACTTAAATTTTAAACAGATTGTTAGAGTTGGGCGCTGATGTGAAGGTCAGCGCCCACTTTTAGGATGGGCCTCAACTTAACTAGGATGAGATAGTAGCTTCATGAAATATGGGTCAAGTTTCACAATCCCTTCATGAACAATCCCACGAATTGCCTTGAGTCATGAACATTACCCGTCTATAAAGAAAGATGTATTGGGAAATCTTGATGATTGAACCAGGGGCTGTCCTTTGGATGCGGGCCTAGGATTTGGGCCTGTGATTTAGGGCTGTGATTTTGAAAGTTAGGGCTGTGATTTGAGGCTGTGTTGAGCACAGTAAACATGAATGAAAAAGATGCTGTTGGCCGCAGGGGTTGCGATCGCATCCTGCACACTTCCTCTGGATGCAAAGGCTGCTTCAT
>JBCBZL010000007.1:0-34257 GCA_039815385.1 Cyanobacteria bacterium P01_A01_bin.114 | reverse complement strand
CCCCCCCCCCCCCCCCCCCCCCCCCCCCCCCCCCCCCCCCCCCCCCCCCGCCCCCCCCCCCCCCCCCCCCCCCCCCCCCCGCGCCCCGGGCGGAAAGGCGCGAGCGTAGCCTTCGCGTTCGCGAAGCTATGCCGAAGGCTTTAGCCATCCTGAAGGGTTCCTGCCCCTTAGGCTATAGGGGGCTAGCGTTGGGGGCTATAGGGGGAAGGACAAACAAGCCTGCGGTGACGTTTGCCAACCTACCGAGTACTCCCTTGCCTAAGCGTAGCCACTACCCTTTTCCAAGGGGGTCTGGGCTTCGACCTGAGCTCAGCCGAACGGGGAGTTAGGCCCCTAGTCAGCCCTTCGAGCTTTGTTCCACTGGGTACGATGCTTGTCTGGAGGAGCTTGGCTGTGAAACTGGACTGCCGATGAACAAGACATGGCGACATATAACATCCAAAGGAGGTTGTTGGCCTCTAGGAACGTTCCGACCTCTGCCAGATTAGCAAAGACCACTAAAACCAGGATTTGGAGCATCCAAAGATACTCCAGATTTCTCTGGCCAAACGCAAGTGCGCTGAGTCTGATGATTAACCCCACCGCATGAACAATGCACAGCACCAGCCCGACCCAGCCAAATTGAACAAACAGCTCGATAAAGCCATTATGGCTGTGCATGCCGTCAAAGTAGGTGCCGGTTGGCGGTAAGTGAGGCCACTGGTTCTCATAGGCGGCTTCAATAGCGTATTCGGTAAACCAAAAAGCGCCGCCGTGGCCGTAGCCTAACAGCGGTCTTTCTGCCCCCTGCCGAGCAATCGCTTCCCAGAGCGGAAGTCGGCCCGTGAAGGTCAAATCTTTACCGAGCCAATCGACAACAATGGTTTGAATATTCAAGATAAAGAGTGCAACTCCCCCGACTGCGATCAGAATAGCCAGTGCGCTGAGGGCGACTCTCAGTTTGAACTGTCGCTTGGCAATAAAGTACAGGGGAAAAATTGAGAGGGCGATCATCAAAGACATCAGACTGGTTTTGCTGACGCTCAAAACGATCATGGCAAATGCGATCGCAGCGCCAGACAAAACCGCTAGCTGCCGTTCACACTTACCAACAAAGGTAACCAGCGCAATGATTACACCGATGGCCATGGTGCTGCCCAGGCCATACTTAAAGCCATAGATGCCAATCCAGGCCCCAGCATATTTGCCGGTCATTTGGCCATAGCCCGGCACCAGTGACGCAATCAGGCTGGCCCCGCCCCATAGCAGCAAAAGTTTGCCCAACAGCTGTCTCTGTTCGTCTGGTTTATAGAAGGTGGCCAGATAAGCCCCGAGCAGACTGGTGCGCAACAAGGCCCGAACGCTCTCTGAGGTGATATCCGGTGCAGCCGACCAAAAAATAGAGGCGATCGCAAGCCCATGCATGATCACCAACAAAATATCCTGGCTAAAAACGTAGCTCAGCTTGCGCCAGTGGCGCACAAACAAAAAAGCTGCCAGGAGATAGCCTAATAAATTTACCCCTTTTCTCAAAACAGGGGGCATTACAATGCCGGCCGGAAAGAGCAAGAAAACCGCAAAAAAGCTCCACTGTTCTAGCTGTTCTAACGTGAAAGAGGGGTTGGTTAGGGTCGCCCTGATTTTGATAGACATGGTGGGTTCAACCTTTGCGGCAAGCTTGACTGCGACAGACGTTAGGGAGACGAGGTCGTTTTGATCACATCTTCGAACAGGGTGGCATAGCGATGGGCCTGAATCTCTAAGGTAAATCGCTGCATCACCGTCTCTCTGGCGTTGGCGGCCAGGGCTTGATGTCTGTCGGTATTTTCTAAGACCCAGGCTATCCCCTGGGCCAGATCCTCAATTTCAAACGGCTGAGCCAGATAGCCATTCTGATAAGGGTCGATCATGTCTGGCATGCCCCCCACCTTAAAGGCGACGCAGGGGGTGCCGCAGGCCAGGGCTTCCATTACCGTGTTGGCCAAATTTTCCTGGACTGATGGGGCGACAAACAAATCTGCCGCAGAGTAGATCAGGGCCAGGGTCAAATCATCGGCAAACGTGCCCAGATAGTGGGTCTTAAAGCCAAAATCAGTCGGCGTATCGGGCTGAGACGCTCCCACTACAACCAGCTCAAGCCGATCGTGCCAGCCATTTTGACTCAGCTCACGTAGGGCAGGCTGCAATAAATGAAACCCCTTGCGCTGATCGCTGGTCGCCTTGAGCGCCCCAAACAACACCAGCTGCTTGTCTGAGGGCAGCCCTAGCAGCTGCCGAGCGGTCTGTTTGTCAATGGGTTTGTAGGCTTGGGTATCAATGCCGTTGGGAATTACCTCAACGCGGATATCTTTGAGCAGCGAGCTTTCACGGGCGCAGTCTCCCAGCCACTGGCTCAGCGCGACAATAGTCAGATTGGCCCGACGCCAGGTCTTGCGTTTACGCTGCCACACCCATCGGGATAAATCTAAATCGGTTTGACTACCCAGGTGAGGGCAGGCCCCACAGGCTTGGCGGTAGCGATCGCACCCCTGGGTATAGTGGCACCCGCCCGTAAACGCCCACATATCATGCAGCGACCAGACAAGGGGGGGCTTAAGCTTAGCCAGGGTTTCGATCTGTACATAGGCATCGTTGGCCCAGTGCAGATTGATAATATCGGGCTTGAGGTGTTTAATCTGGGTGGCGCACCGATCTGGCAGCCACTGCAAAGATAATAAAGTCGATTTTCGCTGACGATACAGCTTGAGGGGCAACCCATCAAAGGTGACGCGAGCTTTTGCCAACCCCTCCGCCAGTTTAGATTTGGGGGCGATAACATTGGCATCAGCGGTTTGTTTGCCCTGCACGACCATCTGAGATGCAAGCCCAATTTCTTGCAGGCCTTGATGTAACCGATAGGCAGCCCGGGCAGACCCATTGGCTCGATCGTATGTACTGAGTATAGAAACCTTCATAATGGTCCGCGCAATGTCTGCGCAATAACGTTGCTGATGTCAGATTGAATAACGAGGTCTAATATTGATATCCAAGCTGCTGAGCCGTCTCTCGGGTCAAATTTTCGATAAAGTTTCGATCGGTGTCTGACAGGCTACTGCCCTTGCTGGCCTTTGCTTGTCGCACAAACGACGTTTGCTTAGCGTTAAGCCATTCCGCAGACATGTGTCGGGTTTCAGACTGCTGCATGTTCTCTTTCGAGCAGGCAGTGATGGCCGTTTTCAAATTCTCTGAGTCTGTCTCCAGGCCCATCAGATCCAGCATCAGATAGAGCTGTTTCTCCGTATCTTTGAGCAGATCCTCATATCTAAAGAACTTGATAATCTGCTCTGAACGATTAACGTGCAGCCATGAGTCAGTATGTTTAGCCCACGCCTCGGCCCCGTACTTTTTATGCCGGATAAACTGTGAAAGGGACATATCACCCGACACGGCCCGATTATAGTTCTTTAAATAATGGTAGTAAGACACAATCGCATCTCTGGGGTCTCTGACTAAGACCAGTGCTCTATGGTAATAAGGGTTGTAGGCAGCATGACTTTTAATAATGCGAGGCAAACGAGCCTCTCCAAAAATCCCCTGATCGCGGATTTTGCGAGAGAGTACGATGTCTGGAATGATCTCATGGATTGAAAAAAAATTGATGCCGCGTGACAGGTTATATTGCTGCCGGATGGCGCTGGCAATCAAAAAACGCAGCCAGGTATTGCCCGACTTGGGGAAAGAAACCAAAAAGATATCTTCCAGCCGATGGTTATCCGGTAAAAACCTTTCATACCGTCTGTCTTGGAGTGTTTTCTGTATTTTTTTCTGAATCCGTTTCATGGACGCCGCCTGTAAAAATTGTCGATGGTCTCAATGAGCTGTGCTGTAAGTCTGAGAAATTCCTTGACGACTCGCTTGCGACAAAGACTAGGCCGCTGCTTTGCAAAGCGCCTGGAGTTCCTGATAGAGCGCCTCTGCTTCGGCGACGGCTTGGGGGTGTTTAACTGCCATTTTTTTGACCTTGTCAGACGGCTCGTTATGAAAGGCTTTTTTAGAGAAAATATCTTCCAAACGGGCGGGGGTGAGATCCATGCCCATGGCCTCTAGACGCGCTAGCAGGTGGTCTGATGACGTAATCAAATCGTCAATATCGCACAGCAGGCTAGAGTCTGGGTGTTGTTTGGCAAAGTTGAGGATCTGCTGGTTGTAAATTGTCCAAACCCGCAGGCCAATAATCGGCTTGCGCACAATCGGTTTCTCATTGCCCCGCCTCACAATTGAATCAACCACGGCTAAGGGCTGTCTAAAGGGGAACAGGTATTTGGCCTCGGCGATCAGCTCATGCCAAAACGCTAAAAACAGGGTTGTTCTAGGATCTTTCCAACCCCACTGAGGCCAGTCAGCTCGATGGGCTAACAGCTTTAGGGCAGCGGCACGTTCGGCGGTATTAATTGTCAGGGGCAGTTCTGAGCCGCTGATCAGGAGGGCGTCGTCATCAATGCGGCAGCGCTTAAAGACCTGTTTGTGCCAGTTGATAAAGTCGAGGTCTTCGTGGTGCCCTGCACAGGACTGATCGGGGCTGCTGATGTGGGGGTTAAACAGGTTATCACCAATATTGAGACCACACTGACTTAAATAGTGGGCGACCAGAGAGGTCCCACTCCGGTGCATTCCGGTGATGACCAAAACATTTGTAGACATAGCTTAATAACCTATCAATTAGAATAAACGGGCAATCAAGGGGATTAAAATCTGGTCAAGGGACAGGGCTGCTCGCAAACGCGGTTTCGCACATCCGCTCTAGCTTCGGGATATCGATTTTCAGATCTCGCCAATGGGGGGCAACGGTGCCTTGCTCAGTCTCTTCTCCACCTAAGCAAAAATAATCACCCTGACTATAGTCTGTGAGCACATAAAAACAGGTGTTGACATAGCCGTGGGGCATCAGTTCTATGACTTTAGTGCCGGGCGTAATGAATAATAAATTGGTTAGGGCCGCACCGTGAGGCGCAACCACCGCCTCTGCTTGAGAAAATAGCCTGACCTGCTCCAAGAGAGATCTGCCATCCATAGAGACACTTTCAAACCCGTGGCGTGCAAGCACCTGCATGACGGCTGACTCGTTGGTCACTTTGCGACGGGTGGTATTACCTCTAGCCACATAGATTCGCTGCTTTGGGGTGGCTGCCTGGACCTCCTTTGCAAAAAGCTGTTGGGTAAATCGATAGCTGCTGTGATTAATGGGGGCTGCTCCGGATAAGATTTTACGGTTGCTGATCGCTGCGACCAGCCGATCGGAACAGCATGCTGTTTGCAAAATTTGGTCCGGTGAGATGCCCACTCTTTTCAAAGTTTCGAGATGAAAATCAGACAGTTTAAAGTTGCCGATATAAAAATAATCAATCTCTGCGATCGCAAACCGCTGCTGATAGGTGGCTAACAGCGGCAAAGTCCGGCACATCCAGTGATAATAGTTGGTGGGCTCAACATTAGAAAGATAAGCGATGGTGCCTTTCAATCGCTGGGGTAGGGCCAGCTTTTGCTTGGCAATGGGCATCTGGGCAAAGCGTTTGCCCCCCTCGTCGATGACGTTTAGGCGCTCGTCAAACAGGTGGTTATTGCGAAAAGAGAACCCTGGATGGGTGATGTCTAACACTACGCTATCAATTTGGGGAGAGATTGGCTGTAGGGCTTGTAGCGTTGACCCGTTCACACAAACGGGCGGGCGGGTAACATACGTCTCAGAGTCTAAGACGGTCGTAATCTTAACGGCCTCACCATAGTGGCCCAGGTAGGCATTAGCCCGGTCTGGGGTGAGGGGAAGATAGCCCTGACAGATTGGCAGCTTGAGCCGTTTAAATAGCTGGGTTAGCTGGGCCTTTCTGATCAGACTGAGGCCCAGATATTTGAGGCGTCGCTTAGACAGATTGGCTAAAAGGCTAGAGGCTAAAAGACTCAAAAGCATGGCGGTGAGGGCTAGACGGCGATTTTTCCAAAAATGCTGGGTTTGATCTTCAGGCGCTTGTATACCAAGACACTCAGGGAGAGATTCCACAGCACGTTACTGGCTAAGGTTGCGGCGGCTGCGCCATTGATACCCCATCGGGGAATTAACAGTAAATTTAAGAGAATGTTTGCGATCGCACTCACCGCCACACAGATAGAGGTATCTCGCTCGTGCCCGGTCATACTCAGCAATAGGCCCACTGAGCCAATGGTGGCCCCCAGCAGCTGACTGGCCCCTAAGAGGGCTAAGGCAGTGCGCCCCTGCAAAAAATCGGGGCCAAATAACCAGAGATACCACTGGCCAAACACAATTAAAAACAGGGCGATGGGGAGGGCCGCCGTAGCCGTCAGGCGAGCGGTCTTAGTCACGAGGTTTTGCAGGGCCTGAAGCTGCCCGGCTGCATAGAGCCTGGCCAGCTTTGGCCGAATTGACTGATTGGTCACAATTAAAACGAGGGTGACAAAGTCAGCCCCCCGCGTGACCACCGTGTAAATGCCGACTGCCTCAGTATTTTGGAGCGCCCCCAGCATGATCGCATCGGCCCGAGTATTGATTAAAACCGTGGCACTAATCAAAATAAACGGCAGGACGCTGCGCAGCCAGCCCCCAATTTTACGATAGTCAGGCTGTACGGTCCTCAACCCAGACGGCAGCGTTCTCGATAAGATGACCGTACCCACTAAAAACGCAATCAGCACCGTTGCCACCCGAAAGCCCATAATCCACACCACGCTAATCGGAGCCTGGGTGATCAGATAGGTGCCGCCGAGGACCAGCACAAACAAAAAAGGCTGTAGCGCCAGCTCTGGCATCTGACCGATGACCACCCGATGGAGGCCTTGCAGGGTCGCCTGCCGGAGCGCCGTTAGCGCTTTTAAGGGCAAAGAGGTCATGGCCAATAAAAACACCACCAGGGCGATGGAGTTGAGATCGGGGCCGACCCAATAGGCGACGATAGCGGCGAGGAGTGCGATCGCAATTGAAACCCCCAGCACCATGCGGTTGGCCCATAGCAGTAACCCCCGCAGGCTGCTGAGATCGGTTTGAGAATGGCAGACGGCCACCTCGCGCACCATCAGCTCCCGCAGGCCCAAGGTGGCCGGAATATTGAGAATGCTCAACCAAACGACGGCGTATGCATAGGTGCCATAGCCCGCTGCCCCCAGTAGCCGAGAGAGAAAGATACTGGTGATAAAAGAGAGTCCTAAAGACGAAATCTTTAAGCCAAACGTGCCAAACATGGTTTTGGCCAGCTGACCCTGAAGTGTCTTCAACTGGGGTGCGGAGAGGAGCCTATGGGGGAGCTTATAGGGCATTATTTAAGATTTCAAATTAGAGCTATCAGGAAATACAGAATCAGATCTCAACCTTCATAATGATTTTTGCTGGGAGGTTTGACTAAGCGGTTTGCCGTTGCTGTTTAGAGGCCGATTGATATCGAAGATTAGTAACGCTAGCTCTTTGGGGGCTACCGCAGCTCAACCGCTGGTAGAACCTCGATCGGCGATAACCGTGAGCGAATATGCTCTCTTTGGGCTTCATCAAATAATCTCAAAAACTTCTCTGAGGTGTCTTGTCTCAACGGCCCTTTAACCGATTGTTTCCAAGGCTCACGCCCTAAAATTAAATTGTCTGAAACGCTTTGTCGATGGGTCAGCATGGCTTCGTCCCAGTCAATCTCAAGAAACTTACAGAGGTCTGTCAGGATGTCTCTAGGTTCTTTTAATAGACTTTCATAGCTGACGAAGGTGTGATTGGGTTTCTTGCAATTGTCAAAACTAATGCGAATGCTCTCGTTCCACCAATCAATGCACTCATCAACGGTAAAAGATCCTCCCCACAGCTTCGGATATTTGTTAGTCGCTTCGTACATAGATGCAACCGCATTTTCGCCGCGACGAATGATATGGATAAACTTGGCATTTTCGGCAACCGTCTCGATGTAATCGATGTGGCGAAGATGGCCTGGTGTTTTCTCAAGCCAAAATGATTTACCTTTCTCAGCCGCTAGCTCATCTAAGATGTTGATGAAAGCTTTGACATACTGATCTCTAAAGGGGCAGTACGTATGGATATGGCGATTTAAATCTGCCTGCTTGCCAATGCTGTGGACAAACCCCCTAAATTTACCCCGGCCTCTTCTAGAGATGATATTGATTTTTTTGAAAACAGATTCCATCGCAGGTTTCTCAAAGCTAATCAGCTTAAAAAAATGCGATTCGGGAAATGAAATAATATCCGGATGGGCGGCTAGCATACTCTGTAGTAGAGTTGTGCCAGAACGGGGGCAGCCGACTAAAAATAACCTTGACTTTGGTCGCCTCGGGGCAGTTGTGTTCATAATTGCTTCAAATTTACTGTTTGGAGTGATGGCTTTCAGGAAAGGCTGTCAAAAAGGTTATTCATGCAGACCAGGTCTAAAGCCCCCTAAGGGCTGGCCTGCTGGCCCCAGCCCTCGGGGGGTGTCTGCATGACCGCGTACAGGGTGCTTACGCTAACCGGGCGCGGCTGTGGGTGTCGATTGGCTGGGTAACTTGCCGAGCAAAGGCTGCAAGTGTGAGACTAAGAGCTTTGAATAGGCGGCTGCATCAAGGTGATGATCCAGAGGATCTTCATTTAAAAAAGAATCGGCAATGAGATGGGTATGAGGGTCTAGCTGCTCGGCGGTCACATCGATGAAATTGAAGCCATGTTCAAGACATCTTTTTTGAAGCATCTGATTGTATCGGAGTGTGAGCTGGGTTCTTTCTAATTGAGACGCCTTGACCGACTGACGCAAGTTAGCAATTTTGCCCCAGTTTTGCCCGTCGCGAATGGTGGGTAGGGGAGCACTAATCACATTGATATTTTGAAAACCGCTTTGCCGGGTGCTGATCAAAAAATCGATGTAGTTTTGAATTGAGCGCTCAAGCTGTGATTCGATATCTGAGCCGTGTTTTTGAACACGGTACCAAATCACAAACCCACAGTCGACCTCACCCAGTGAAAAAAACAGGGTTTGCCATTTTTGGGCTTTGTTAAGCCGCTGGTTGAACCGTGCGAGGGCGTGGGTCTTAGAATTTGGGTTGGCAATTCCTTGAGCGGTCGCGCCTTCTACCAGGAGCACGTTGATTTTGGCAGGCTCAAGGAGACGATGACTTTGAAGGTGTCTAAACACCGAAATATGACTGTCTCCTATGCAGAGACAGTGTGTTTTCCCGGTAATTTGTGCTAGAAACCTGGAGTTGAACAGCAATAAGGCTAACTGTCGCTGAACTTTTTTGGTGAGCTTAACTAGTTTGCTCAACAGACTTGGGTTCATAATCTTGTTCCAGTGCTACGCTTAATCTTCAGTTAGCTGAGATTTTCAGGAGCTATAAGCGTTTAACCGTTTCTCTAATACCCAATCCGAATGAAGTATCCCCGATTTAAAACAGGACTGTCAGGGGCGTAAAATTTTATGCCCTTTGGTATCGGGTGTAGCTAGATAGGATTTTTTACGAGTTATTTAGAGATCGTTTGGAAAAGACTACAAGGACACAAATTCAAGGTAAAACTGACACCCTAAAATACGCCTGCTAAGGCAGCTCGTGCTTGACTGGGCTCATAGACTGGTGCGCTCAGCCTATCCAACCATGGGGCTGAGCGCGCCAGTCTCCTTAAACCTTTAGTTGAAAAGCCTGAGGATGAATCCCAGCGGGCCGACCAGCCGCTGGGCAAAATCGAGAACTGAGCTGGTGCTGGTCTCAGGGACGACTACCACATCACCATCTTGTACCTGATAGGTATCCACCAGGTTTCTCAAATCTACGATTTCTTGCTCAACTTCGCCCTCGTCAGTCATGCGAATAAAAGCAACTTCGCTCAGCTTGGCATCTTCGGTGGGGCCACCGGCGATGGCCACTGCGCTGGAGAGTGAGCTATTGGGGGGCACCGCCACCTCGCCCGGCTGGGTCACCTGACCGACAACCCTGACTCGCACCGTATCGGGTGACAAACTCGAGCTTGCTAGCAATCGACTGTTGATCAGCTCGCCGTCGGCGAGCTCTGGCACAAAGACCAGATCGCCGTCCCTAAGCAGCATATCTTCTGGCAGGCTGGCAGACCAGAGCGCATCCCAGAGATTAATCTTGGTTCTAACCGTTTCACCGTTAGGCAAGGCGCGCATCACCACGACTTCTCGGATATCGGCTGTCCGAGTGACGCCCCCTGCCTGGACGAGGGCTGAGCTGACTGAGGGGGGCGTATCTGAAGCGCTGCTGTTCTGGGTCGTTGTGCTCAGGGTGCCCTGTATCTGTACTGGCCCAGGTCGATAAACTTCGCCAGAGACGTTAACGACGACGGGCCGGAGTGAGTTTAAGGTCACCGAGACATGGGGATCCACCAGGATACGATCTAGCACCACGGTGATCTCTCGCGTCAGCTGCTCGGTCGTTCGCCCGGCGGCGGGGACTTTGCCCACCAGGGGGAGCGTAATGGTGCCATCTGGCAGCACCGACAGAGGTCCAGTATATTCTTCAAACCCAAAAACACTGACTTCGATCTGATCGCCAGGCCCCAGCGTATAGGCCGATGATGCATAGTCAATCGGGACGGTAATCGGGTCTGCTCGATTGATCAGCGGGCGGTCGTCAGAGGCGCTATCTGATAGATTAGGTAGCGCCTGAGCGGAAACGGCTGCGGGGGTTAGGCAGATTAGCCCCAACGCGATCGCGAACCTCTGGGAAAATAGTCTGCTATCAAATTTACGCATAAGTCTAAAAATGAGTGAGTAGAAGAGGACGTACCCAAGCGGACGTATCCAAGAGCCCGTATCCAAGCGGACGGACTAACGGGGCGAACGTTAACTGGGGGTGCTGGCTACGCTAGATAGCCCTAGCAAACTTTCTTGATTTTGACTAATGACGTATTCCTGGTTGTAGTAAAAATATCGGTCTTGTTTGCTTTTGACTTTAATCCCGTTGGCGACGACGCCCAAGACTTTTTGCTGTGACTGAGACAGCATTGCTTTTACTGCGTTGATGCTATCTACATCAACCCTACCCGGCTGCATGACCAGTAGCATGCCATCGGTGACTCGGCCCAGGGTCAGGGTGTCGGTCAGCCCCAAAATTGCCGGCGTGTCGATAATGATGTAATCATAAACGCGCTTACAGGCATCTAGTAGGGCCGATATTTGCTTAGACTCTAAGATTGCTAGCGGGTTAGGCGGAATCACCCCAACCGGCAAAACGTGCAAATTGGGCTCTTTGCGATAGATGACTTTTTTGAGGGGTAGCTGCCCGGCTACTACGTTGCTGAGACCTTGCAGGTTAGGCACATCCCAAATGTGATGCTGCACAGGCTTACGCATGTCGGCGTCGACGATTAGGACCAGATGGCCCAGCTGGGCTAACGTCAGCCCCAGGTTGGCAGCGACCTCTGACTTACCCTCGCCAGCAACTGCGCTGGTGACAGCAATCGTTTTCAGCGTTTTGTCGAGGTATGAGAACTTGAGATTGGCCTGCAACGCTTGGTAGGCTTCGACAATGGGGACAGGTTGGGGTTCTCTGACCTTAATTGAAGGGGTCTCAGCTTCCTTGGCAGCCGATCGCGGCAGCTTTTTCCAGGCGGGGATAACGCCCAAAAGCGGATATTCGTAAAGTTCTTGGCCTTCTCGCACGGTTTTAATCGAGCGGTCAATGAGATCAACCAGAAAGGCTGCTGTGATGCCCAGCAGGGCACCAACCAGGCCGCCCGCTATCAAATATAGCTGAATCGAAGGGGCAATCGAGGTGGTGGGGACCAGTGCGGGTGAAACCACCCGAGCGTTGCCGACGTTCTGGTTTTCGAGAACCTGGGCCTGCTGTAGGTTTTCGAGCAGGGTCTCGTAGGTGGTTTGAGCCGCATTGAGCTGACGTTCTAGCTCTCGCTGACGTTTTTCTAAGCCGGGCAGCGTCTGCGCTCGGGCCTGCTGGTTGGCCTGGGCCCCAGACAGCTCTCCTAAGCGCTGCTGTAGGCCTGAGCGTTCAGCCTCTAGGCGCAACAGCTCGGCGATCAGCCCCTGCTCTAAAGCCCCTGCCTGGAGATCGTCGATGGGCAGAGCCGATTGGTTATCTCCCAGGGAGGTGCCAATTCGGCGTTCCAATAGAGACGTGAGCGCATCTTGCTGGCGACGAATCCCTGCGATCGCAGGATGGGCTTCCTCATAGCGAGTGCTTTCAACCGCTAGCTCCGACTGGACGACTTGCAGCTGGAGTAAGACCTCCTGCACCCCTGGCGACTCGCTGACCAGCCCAACGGCATAGGCTTCTTGGGGGGTCAGCCTTAGCTTTCGCTGAATTTCGGCATATTTGGCCGAGCTGTCGGCCAAGTCTGCCCTCAAATCGGTCACGACATTATCTAACTCCGATAGCACCTCGACCGTATTCTGTGACTCTGCGCCCAGATCGACGATGCTATTCGACTCTTTAAATACGCGCAGCTCTGACTCTGCTGCGCTGACCTCAGCTTCGGTCTCAGGCAGCTGATCGGCAATAAACTCTTGAGCGGCAACGGCGGCAGCCCGGTTGGCCTGGATGTCGTTTTGAATGTAGATCTCCATGACCGTATTGACCACCGTCGCCGCGAGCTCTGGGTCGGGGGAGGTGTAAGAAACCTTAAGGACATCCGTACCCGGTACTCCACTGACGCTCAGGTTAGCCAGCAAGGCCCCCGGTTGGATCAGGTCGCCTTCGGAGGTTCGCATTTGCAGCTTTTCAATCACCTGCTCTGCAATGGGGATAGATCGAAAAATCTCGACCTGGGTATCTAAAGGATCGTCTCGGCTGGTCAATGCCTTGAGCTCTCGAGATGCGCCTTCTAATCCGACGAGCGAAGAAGCTTGGTTAGCTTCAAACAAAAGCTTGGCTTGTGCTTCATACACCGGCTTTTTAGAATTCACAGCGAACGCCGCCAGCGCGGTTGTGACCCCACAAACCGCCACTGCCAGCAGCCATCGCCGCTTCAAAACCTGCCAATACTTCTGTAGATCTATTTCAATCTCTTTGACGAAGTAATCTTTAGACGCCATGGATGCTCACTGTAAAAAGGGACGGACTATGGTGATGAACACAGCCACTATATGAAATCGTATGAAACCGTATAAAGTATGAAACTGTACGAAGCAGACATTCAGCATGGGGCAGACATTCAACCGCTGATGGTGAATCTCTAACCCGAGGGAATGCATAACTTGTGATGGTCTCTATAAATAGCGATACTCGCTTTAGAGGTTCCTATCCGAACAAAAAGCGCTGGCGAGCAAACTTTTTGATGGCTTTGTCACTCAAAAACGATCGCTCAAAAGAGTGATGGTCAGAGACGATTGCTAGCCTGTAAACCCTGATGATCAAGTCATTTTTAGCGTCGCAGCGTCACCGCAGCGCCACTCAGAAGGAACCTCAAAATCTTCTTAGATACCTTAACTTTCTAAAAACTTTATGAAGTTCAGGAATAAATCAATTCGTTTAGGTCAGTCTATTCGCTTAAAATTGGGATGTCACCTGAGGGGTGACAGGTTGTCTTGTGGACTTTTTACTCCCATAGTATTCTCGAAGAGCGCTATTTTGAGGGGGTCTGGGGTTAAACGTGCGAGCTCAACGGCTCAAAAGCTACTGTAAAGCGACTGTTTGAAAGTCTTTAAAAGTTCTGGGGTTCATCCCTGGATGATCAAGGAAGTTCCTTGACCTGTAGAAGTTCCTTAACCTGTAGATCAGCGACATCCGATTTGAAAAACCGAATTTTTCCGTCGGGGAAATGGCAGGCTTGGATGTGGCGCAGGCTTAATGACTATTTCTAAGTCCTTTTCTAAGTCCTTAAGTATAACGGCTACGTTTTTACAAATATGCATATTCAGTCAACTGAGATTCCTGACGTGCTGCTGATTGAGCCTCGGGTCTTTGGAGATCATCGTGGGTTCTTTTTTGAGAGCTTTAATCAAAAAGTGTTTCAAGATAAAACAGGGGTCACGCTTCAGTTTGTTCAAGATAATCACTCCCGGTCTAAGCAAGGCATTTTGAGAGGCTTGCACTATCAGATCCAGCAGCCCCAAGGCAAACTGGTACGGGCGACTGTGGGTGCCGTGTTTGATGTTGCCGTCGATATCCGTCAGCAATCGCCCACGTTTGGCCAATGGATAGGGGCGACCCTCAGTGCCGAAAATAAGCATCAGCTTTGGGTTCCACCGGGTTTTGCTCACGGTTTTTTGGTGCTGTCAGAGAGTGCTGAAGTGCTCTACAAAGCGACTGATTACTACGCCCCCGAACACGAGCGCAGTCTTTTATGGAACGATCCGGATCTGGGTATCGCCTGGCCACTGCAGGGGAGATCCCCTACGCTGTCTGGCAAAGATGAGGCAGGAGTTCCGTTTAAGCAAGCAGAGGTGTACCCATGAAAATTCTCCTGATTGGTAGTCAGGGTCAGGTTGGCCAGGCCCTCAAGCAGCCCCTCAGTGCCCTGGGGGAGTTGGTAAGCTGGCAGCGCCAAGACCTAGATTTAACCCACCTCGATCGGCTGCCTGGGGCTGTTCAGGCCCAGCAGCCCGACGTCATTGTTAACGCAGCGGCCTATACGGCTGTCGATAAAGCCGAGTCTGAACCTGAGCTAGCCCATCAAATCAACGGAGCTGCACCTAAACAGCTAGCCCTGGCGGCTCGCGATTGCAATGCCACGCTGGTTCATATTTCCACCGACTATGTGTTTGACGGCACCCAGGGAACGCCCTATGCAGAAACAGACATGACCCATCCTAAGAGTGTTTACGGCCAGTCCAAGTTGGGCGGTGAGCAGGCGATTCAGTCGGTGGGCGGTCGCTATGCCATTTTAAGGACGGCGTGGGTATACGGCTGCCAGGGTAAGGGTAACTTCGTCAAAACGATGCTGCGCCTAGGGGCCGATCGTGACACTCTGAAAGTTGTGGCTGATCAGGTGGGTAGCCCCACGTGGGCCCAAGATATTGCCCAAACCATTGCCGCCATGATACCTGCCCTTAATGAACAGACCTACGGCATTTATCACTACACCAACAGCGGTGTGGCCAGCTGGTATGACCTGGCAGTTGCCGTGTTTGAAGAAGCAGCTCAGTTGGGCCTGCCCCTCGCAGTTCAAGACGTGTTGCCGATTACGACGTCAGAATATCCGCTACCGGCCCCGCGTCCAGCGTATTCGGTGCTCTCGGGGGTTAAGCTGAGAGCGCTATTGGGGGTGACTGCTCCCCATTGGCGACAGTCGCTGCGACAAATGCTGATCGACCTTTCTAAATAAACCCACGTTGCTTAATTGAATTCTTATGAAAGCACTCATTCTTTCTGGTGGTAAAGGAACGCGTCTAAGACCGCTGACCCATACAGGGGCTAAACAACTGGTGCCCGTTGCCAACAAGCCGATCCTTTGGTACGGCATCGAAAGTATCGTGGCCGCTGGCATTACAGATATTGGCATTGTGATTAGTCCTGAAACCGGCGAAGAAATTCGCCAAAAGACTGGCAATGGCGATCGGTTTGGGGCCAACATTACCTATATTTTGCAGTCAGAGCCCGCTGGGTTGGCTCACGCCGTCAAGGTTGCCCAGCCTTTTCTACAGGCGTCTCCGTTTGTAATGTACCTGGGTGACAACTTGATCCAAGATCAGCTCTCAGGTTTTGTGAATGAGTTTAAAGAGAACCATGCGAGTTCTTTGATCCTGCTGCGCGAGGTAGAAGATCCCAGAGCCTTTGGGGTTGCTAAGGTGACCCCCCAAGGCGAAGTTGTTGCGCTGGTCGAAAAGCCCCAAAACCCCCCTTCAAATTTGGCACTAGTGGGGGTGTATGTGTTTTCTCCGGCCATTCACGATGCGATCGCACAGATTCAACCCTCTGAGCGGGGTGAGCTTGAGATTACCGATGCCATTCAAAAGCTGATTGAAACCCAGCAAGGGGTGACTTCTGAGCGGCTATCAGGCTGGTGGCTTGATACCGGTAAAAAGGACGATCTCTTAGAAGCTAATCGGATTATCTTAGATGCCTACTCCGTCGAAAATCGCATCCAGGGAAACGTGGATGATAGCAGCCGGGTGATCGGCCGCGTTGAGATTGGGGCCGATACCCACATCAAGAACTGCATGATTCGTGGCCCGGTGAGAATTGGCCAAAACTGCCGCATTGAAAATAGTTTTATTGGCCCCTACAGCAGTATTGCTGACGGCGTCACCCTGATTGATGCTGACCTCGATCACAGTGTGGTGCTCGAAGGGGCCAAAATCGAAGGGGTTCACCAGCGAATTGTGGACAGCCTGATTGGTCAGCGCGCCCAGCTAACCACCTCAGACCATCGCCCCCGAGCCATGCGACTGATGATTGGGGACGATAGCCAAATTCAGCTATAAGGATCAAAATTATGACATACTTTAGACGGCTACTCGTGACCGGTGGCGCTGGCTTCATCGGCGCAAATTTTGTGCATTATTGGCACCAAACCTTTCCGAACGATCGGCTAGTGGTGCTCGACGCCCTGACCTATGCGGGCAACCGCGCTACGCTGGCTGACCTCGAGTCGCAGCCCAACTTTCGATTTGTGCAAGGGGATATTTGCGATCGCGCCCTGCTTGATGCCCTGCTGGCCGAAGAAGCCATCGATACCCTGGTTCATTTTGCCGCCGAGTCTCACGTTGACCGCTCCATATTAGGGCCGGGTGCGTTTGTGCAAACCAATGTTGTGGGGACCTTTACCCTGCTAGAGAGTTTTCGAGATCGCTGGCAAACGCAAAATAAACCCGAGCACTATCGGTTTTACCATGTATCCACCGATGAGGTGTATGGCAGTCTTGGCCCAGCCGATCCGGCGTTTTCTGAAACGACCCCCTACGCTCCCAACAGCCCCTACTCTGCGTCTAAAGCAGGCAGTGACCATCTGGTCAGGGCTTATTTTCATACCTATGGCCTGCCGACCCTGACCACTAACTGCTCTAACAACTATGGACCTTATCAATTTCCAGAAAAGCTGATCCCGCTAATGTGCATTAATATTCTGACCGGTAAGCCCCTCCCTGTGTACGGCGATGGTCAAAACGTGCGCGACTGGCTCTATGTGGTCGATCACTGTAGCGCCGTCGGCAAAGTCTTACTCGAAGGGACGCCGGGAGAGGTGTACAACATCGGCGGTAACAACGAAGTTAAAAATCTCGATCTCATCCATATGCTCTGTGAGATTATGGACGAACTCGCGCCTGACAGCCCAGTGTTCCCAGCTAAAGCCCTGATCAAGTTTGTTAAAGATCGACCGGGTCACGATCGCCGTTACGCGATTGATGCCACTAAAATCAAAAACGAACTGGGCTGGCAGCCCACCGTTACGGTACGAGAAGGGCTGACCCAAACGCTCCAGTGGTATTTGACCCACCAAGACTGGTGGCGACCTCTTCTCTCAGAAGAGTACCGCGCTTATTACGATAGTGTCTACGCTGTCAAATAGTCTGACAAAAGCACCAGGGTAAACCCACGTCTGGGGGTTCGCTCTGGTGCTTGTTGACCCTTGCGCTTAAGAAGATAGCTAACGGGCTAAGATTTTGGAGCTGTATCGGCACAGCCGCTAGCGGAGCAAAATCTGATCGACAAACAACCTGCGATCGCTTTTCCCCTTAAAAGACTTGCTGTTCGGAAAATGAAGACTGATTTGATCACTTTCTCGAAAATTTAGCCCTTTTAAGGTGTAAAAATCATAGCCATCATTGACTTTGAAGGTTTTAACCACCTCATCATTAATCTTGACTGCCATTTTGGCGCGACCTTTAAAGCTTTGACCGCGGGCGCGAATTGTGAGCGAATTGGGCACTGTGTTCTTAAGACGAGCCGGTCGATTAGCGCCAAAAAACAGTGAAGACGCCTGAGAATTGAGGCGTACCGCCCGTCCATTATTAGCCGCCCTGTCAAAAACAACTTTGGTATCGCTCAGTCGGCCTATTTTTTGATTTTCCGCTTCTTTCACAAACGCGCGTCTGCCCTGGTTCCGCCCGGTTGGGCGGCTGGGAGAGAGGGGCGACTCCGGGCTTAAGGTGTTATCGCGGCGATTGGCTGGCTTTTTAGAAGGCAGCGGCTTAGCGGTGGCGCGCTGCGCGGTAGACGACACATCTTCCAGCGAGGCGTTGTGGTTCCCTAGCTTGAAATTATCGTAGTAAAGAACCCGCCTGCCCGGCTTCCGAGTGCCTGTATAAGAGCCAAACTTGATATGAGGACCGGACGCGCCTCGTTCAGCTTTTGTAAACGTGTTCTTCCCGTCGACTTCGGCTGCCAGAGTTCCGTTGTGCCAGACATCTATAAAGCCATCGTTGCTACCGTCACGAGACCATTTCACATTGATGGCAAAATCGTTCCACTGGCCAGGGGTAAAAGAACCGATCTCTGAAATCTCATGCTCAACAAAGCTCTCTAAGTAGAGTTTTCGATCTTCGGTATAGATGAAAAAAGGAGGGGCTCCCCAGCTTTTACCCGCGTCGGGCTTTTGGTGAAATTGAAATAAAACAGTCTTATCCTTGGGTAGAACGGTCGCATTCATACTGAAGCCAACCCAGTATTCCTTCCCTTTCTGCATGATGGAGTTTGTTTCTTTTAGCTCAGCTCGATATCGTCCTGTGCCTGCGTTGGCCTCCTTGTCGGTTGGCGTCTGGACAAATTTTACCGACGATGTGCCACTGCGTTTGACCTCAGAGCTGAGAGAAATTGACTCGTTACAGCAGGCCTCTGAAGACCACTGAGACAAATCATGCTCAAAATCATCTTGCAACAGGAGGTTGTTGCCTAGCTCGGCACGCAACGCTGCTCCCCCCGATGACCTAGTTTGTGTTGACGTGTCTGACGATTGAGTGCTCCCCAATCCGTAGGCGGAAACCATCTGTGCGGTTTCTGCACCTGTTAGCGGATGGTTGACAGGTGCTGCGTCGAAACCAATCATAAAGTCTTTCTCCAAAAAATGAGCTTGGTAGGCAGATTTTTTCTCTGTTTCAAACCCGAATAGACGGAGAGAATTCAAAACAATGTAGCAATGCCATAGAGGCTGAAAACTCTCAACAGGGCCATGTAGCCCAACTGATAGAGGATGAGAACCTGCTCAGCAAAGCCTAAAAATTCAGCAAAGCGGCTAAAAATTTAGCTTGTATCTGTGATGCCGAGAGATTAAATTTGAGCCTCAGACCCATCCAGCCTTAGCGTTTTCTCGCAGGGAAAACATCAGTAGCTGGATAATCAGTGGCCGGATAATCAGTGACTGGATAATCAGTGACTGGATAATCAGTGGCTGGACAAGATTATATCCACCGTTGGCTATACCAACCGTTCACGTGAAAAGAAATCGATTTTCAATAAGTCAGTCTGTGAGCAGTGTAACTTTTATCTAATTCGACCGGATGACACTAGCCAAGGGAACAGACGAAACTCAGTAGAATGAACCAGCTTTGTTCAGCAGGGCTACTTTTTGAAACACTCAAAAGCATTTGATAGCAGTAACCTGTGAACTGACTATAAAAAGTTAACTCAGAGAATCAGAAATTGCAAGCTAGCGGCTGCGTTAAATACGCATGTGCCCTTTGAAATAGACAGATCTAGCCGGGCGGGTCGGACTGCGGTGAAGGTGTAAGGGTTAACCCAGCATCAGTTTGAGCTTAGCCTAAAATTTCATCGTCTATGGATGAAATACACAGCAGCAGGCAGCCCTGATGGGTTTCGGGCTGGTGGGCTGTGCTGGCCATTGAGCTGATGCGATCGCCCACGCTGTAAACCTGACCATCGACGACGAAATCGCCGTCTAACACTAAGACCGTCTCTCCGCTGGCGTGGGCATGATTTGGGAAAACACCGCCGACCGTCGACCGCACAAAGAAAGCTGCCTCGCGACGCCGGAGATCGGTTTGCCAAATGGCTATCTCAGCATTAGAGCCGCCAGGCATTGCAGCCCAAGTAAGGTTGGCTGATTGCTGCTTCAGAGCCTCAATAGAGCGCTCTAGCAGCTCCATTAATTCAGATGAGTGCGAGTCAGGAGTGGGGACGGCTGACCCGTCAGCAATGCGTTGAAACAAGCGCGACTTTAGGTCGGCTGCCATCGGTATGGACGGCAAACTGTAGGGAATCGAGGCCAGTGTGGCTTCGTATTCGCTGACTTGTTGGGCAAAGCCTGCGGTCGTTGCAGTTATATTGGCCGCTTCCTCGAGTGAGCCCTCTTCCTTGATCGCACCCGCTTTATCGAGCGCACCCTCGTCATCAAGTGCGCTCAAAGCGTACAAAGCGGCAAGGGCTTCGATGTCATCTTGTCCATCTTCCGAGGGCTGGGGTCGTGTAGGGTCAGTCATAGGCTCTATCTTATTGCGATCGCATCGCTGTCACAGATGCCCATGATCACGTCGCAGCTCTGACCCTCATCCCTGAACTGGCAACCCCCACAACGCCTGATCAAACTGACCACAGCTCATTTTCGCTGCAATACGCCGGGGGCTCGTTCTCAGAGGGGTTCTCCATTCGCTATGGAGTGTTTCTGCCAGGCATGGCGAATGCCCAATGCTTAGCGACCATTCTGGCTCAGGGCAAAGCTCATAACATGGTCTTTACGCCGACGAGAACCGTCTTCACCCTGACCGACCAAGCTCCCTGGCGACAGCAGTTTGCCAGCTTCCTTAAACTCGGCGTTGAGCATATTTTTACCGGCTATGATCACATTCTATTTTTAGTTGCTCTACTACTCCCTGGGGGGACGCTATTCAACCTGCTCAAAATCGTCACTGCGTTTACCCTGGCCCACTCGCTGACGCTGTCTCTGGCAGTTCTCAACATTGTCACCTTGCCCACGGCTCTGGTAGAGAGTCTGATTGCCCTATCTGTTGTGCATGTTGCCATTGAGAATCTCTGGTTTAAGCGACTGCAACACCGCTGGGGCATCACCTTTATATTGGGTTTAATTCATGGCCTAGGGTTTGCCAATATCCTACGAGAACTTACTGAGACCCAAGGCAACTTGGTGCTCTCTCTGGCCAGCTTCAACTTGGGTGTAGAGCTGGGCCAAATTGGAATTGTGATCGTCACCTTCTTAGGGCTGCAAACGCTGCGGCGATATCGCTGGTCTTTTCGGGTGCGGCAAGGAGTTTCATTCAGTCTGATCTTACTCGGCAGCTTTTGGTTTGCCGAACGGGCGATCGCTATCTTGCCTACAGGTTGAGGTAGAAAACGTCAAACTTTACAGGATTATCTCCGTCTAGAGAGCATTAGTCTCATCAACACTCAATCCTGTGTACTTGGCAATTTCATCTGGCGGCATACCCGCTATTTTCATCTGTCTGGCAACCTGCTTTACGCCCTCTTGACGCAACGTATCTGCGATGCTATTCATATCACGATAGTACTTTAGGCTGTTTTGATAAATGTCTTGCTCAGCGGGTGAAAAACTGGCAATTTTTGCCACTTCAAAGAGTTGATTAAATATCTCCTCCTGAAGAATAGTAGGGGGAGCGTCTAGTTCGGGTAGATGCTGGAACAGATATAGCCACTTGTCAAAATGAGACGCTAGCTCGTTCAGAGACTTGGAAAATTTAGGTAGCTCAATATAGATGAACTTTAGCTTGTCATAAAAGACCTCACATCGCTGATCTTTTAGTTCTACTATATGCAGTAGGTCAGCATCTTTGCGATGGTCATCAAAAACAAAATCTAGGACACCGACACTGTACACCGCTGTCAGTTCGTAGTTCCAATTGCCCTTTTGAGCCTGTTCCTGGATGGGAAAGGTCGCGTAGTATACGCTTCTGTCTTTGAAAAAATTCTGCTTGGCCTTCTGCACTTCGACAATAAAGCGCTCACCTGTCTCTGCCTGACAGAAAATGTCGAAAATGGCCCTTCGTTCAATGGAAGTGCTGCCTAAATTTTCGCTATTTTTGAACGTCACGTCCCGAATACGATGATGGTCTGGCAGCAGTGTGTTTAAAAAATCGATCAACAACGCTTTATGAGGTTCTGTGCCAAAGACGCGCTTAAACCCAAAATCTGTGAGCAGATCAATATACTTATCTTGCAATGGAAAACCCATGTCAGACTAGCGAGACAATCAAAAGTACTTGCATTATCCACAATTAGTCCATTGTAATTCAAAGATCAGCAGCGCCGTCTAAAAGTCTCCTCCCGAGAGCAGTCCGCCTTGATCGGTTTCTACAAAAATTAGGGGCTTCTGGATGACTAAGCTACAGTGAGGCATAAGCTTTGCCTAAGCACTCTATGCAAGAATTCTGGTGGATTTTGATGTTTCGGATGCGATCGCAGCTGGCCCTGATCCAGCTGGCTGCGGTTGAGCCCTATGGCAGCATTGCCTACGAGTATGAAAAAAACTCATATCCTCTCGCGATGGCCAGCGTCCTCTGGGGTCAGAAACCCTCAGCCATCGAGTTTTTGCAACAAATTGACCCCCAGGCCTCTGAAACCCAGGGTGTTGACTTGCTGTCTGGCTTTACCCTCAAAGGCCAGATGCGCAAATACTTTTACTTTGGCGATCAGCTTGACCCCGACTATCGGCAGCGGATGTGGGAGGCCATGTACGCCTTTACGCTGACCGACCCGCTGACTCGCAAGGCCGATCCCCCCCGTAAGTTTTGGGAGCGGTCAACCGACGACTGCGAGCCCCCGGTTGACTGTCGTAACACTGACAATTTAAGGGCCATGCGCGAAACGTCGGTTTACCTGATGGCCGAGGAGACCGGTAACGAAACGACCCGACTGATTTACAAGGCCCATTTAGACCGCTACGTTTCTACCCTACTCGATATTGGCATGGGCGAGTGGGACAGCCCGGTCTATCACGGGTACACCACGGCGGCCTATCTCAACCTGTACGACTTTGCCAAAGACCCTGAGGTCAAACAGCTTGCCAAAGATGCCCTGGATTGGCTGTATCGCTCAGCCGCGATCAAATACTGGCGCGGCAGCTGGACTGGCCCGTCAAAACGCACCTACGGTGACGGGGCGGCTCGGTTTTTCTGGCTGTATTTTGGCGATGCGCCCTCGCCCGAAGACTTTGAGCGCGATTGGATCTATGCGATCACCAGTGATTATTTGCCCCCCGATGAGGTGGTTGCGATCGCGCAGCGTCAGTTTGTCAAACCCGTTGAGCTACAGCGTACCCATCCCCATTACGAAAACTGGAAAGCCGACCTGTATGGCCCTGCCTTTTATGAAACCGTTTATCTCGCCCATAGCTACCAGCTGGGCAGTTTAGCCAAAGGTACCGGAGGCGACTGGAGCGGTTTCAGTTTACGCATGGCTAGAGATGACGGCGGTCTTGATCAGCTCAGGGTCAACGCTGAGCGGCCCCACGCCATTGCCCAGTATGAAAACCTGTTAATTTGGTCTGGCTCAGAAACTCCCGAGATCCGCTTTCCTTCCGGCTGCACTGAGCAGGTAGGCGACATCACCTTTGTCGTCTGCGATCAAACTTGGATTGCGCTCCATCGCTTTGACCGTGGCTTTGCATTAGAGATCGGGGAGCCTCAATCCGATGGCAATTTTGATACCTTCAAACGCAGGGTGTCTAGCCAATCACGGTTAAGCGTAGACGCCGCCCGAGTCGAGTATCGCACTGCTCAAAGTAAGGCGGCTCAAGATAAAACGGTTGCGATCTCTCCTCGAGGAACAAACCTGCCTCAGATTTGGCGCGATGGCACCCGACACGACTGGCGAGAACACAACAAAGCCGTTTCGTTTGAAATCCAGTTGCTTAAAAGACAATAAAGCTGCTTGCCATAGAGCACTAGCAGAGTATTAATCGATATTAATGTTTGTCGCTAGCTCAGTATTTATACGGTAGCCCCGAGGGGCAGAAATAATCCTTGCGTAGCTCGATGGCTGCCTAAAATCTATTAAAAAAGCTTTGTATCTCATATAAAATCAGAGCCAGGCTAGGTGGTCGCGAAATTACTCATTCATTTCTAGGAAATGTCTATGTATCTATTGATACTCTTGATCGAGGCTGGGAATTCTAAGTATATTGCTCAATATGAGAGACTCTTTGAGCGATAGTAATTTCTCTGGTAGCCACAAAGCTGTTTTTTTAGATGATGAGACAATCGGAACAAGATCTTTATATTGCGACGCGCATCTTAGAACAGCTACCGCCTACAATGCAAGCAACCTTGGATACAAACCAGATTGTTTTATTACAGAAAGCGCTTGTAAAATATCGCCGTTCTCGCCACATGGTCGATATTCGGTTACCGATTCCATTTCCGGGTGGGGGGCTTTACGTTGTCTTCTTGCTGGGTCGCAACCAGCGAGCTCGAGAGAACCTTAGAGCAGATAGGCAGGCAAAAACAAAGGGGCTATTGGGGCGAGCCACCTTAATGGCTAGTATTTTAGTCGGCTGTAGCGCAATTGTAGGGCTTTCTCAGCTGTATCGCCTTTTTTCTACCTCGATCCACAATCAGCCTGTGATCGAGCGCGGGCCTAACTTTCATCCTGCTGAAATCCCGTTTAAACGCAATAAGCAGGAGTGTGAAATCAGCGGTCGCCAGTGGAAAGAGAGCCAGTGCATTGACGCTGAGCACGATCCGACGTTCTGAAGCCCTCCCTCAGTAGAGGCATCAAATCTGACGCCTCTACTAGAGCACATCGGGCACAAAGTTTTGCATCTTCATCGGGGGCCTTTCGTAGTTCATTGCTTTTTGTCGCGGCGGTAGTTTGATCGGCTCAGGCGTTAGGTCTTGATAGGGAATCAGACTAAGCAAATGGCTGATGCAGTTGAGCCGAGCCCGCTTTTTATCATCGGCCTCGACCACGTACCAAGGAGAACGGGTCGTGTCAGTCATGGCAAACATATCATCTTTGGCTTTAGAGTAGTCGACCCAGCGAGCCCTGGATTCAAGATCCATCGGGCTGAGTTTCCAACGCTTGGTCGGATCGTCTAGGCGCTTTTGAAAACGCCGCTCTTGCTCCTCATCGCTGACTGAAAACCAATATTTGATTAGCACAATCCCGGCTCGCTGAAGCATGTGTTCAAATTCAGGGCAGGTACGGATAAATTCGACGTATTCTGCATGGGTGCAAAACCCCATCACCCGCTCTACGCCAGCCCGGTTATACCAGCTGCGGTCAAAGAGAACAATCTCGCCTGCCGCTGGTAGATGGGCGACGTAGCGCTGAAAATACCACTGAGTTTTTTCGCGTTCGGTGGGGGTGCCGAGGGCGACTGTGCGACAAATCCGTGGGTTGAGACACTCAGAAATCCGTTTGATGGCACCGCCTTTACCCGCAGCATCTCGACCTTCGAAAATAACCACGACTTTTAACCCTGCATGCTTCACCCAGGCTTGTAGCTTGACCAACTCAATCTGAAGCCGTTTGAGTTCTTTCTCATACGCTTTTTTGCTGAGTTTTTTAGGATGCTTGTCTTCGGATGTTTTCTGATGATGCGGTTTGGCTGTGGATTTGGATAACTTTTCAGATTCGCCGTTTGACAGGCTAGGCAAGTTTATAGTGCCATTATCCGCTACAGACGGGGCGGCAGGGGGCGATTTCTTTTTAGATTTAGCCATACGCTAGACCTTGAGAGAATACTATCTTAAAGGTCTAGCGTATGTGCGATTAGCGGCTGGAAACCGTTTGGAATAAACGATTTAACGATTCTTATTGCCTTGTCTGATCTTGGTATCTGGGCAGAAAGCTATTTATGTATCACGCTTGTACCCAGACCGATACCGAGCCGCCGTTACAGCGAAACTCTCCCCAGCCTGCGTCGTTAGTGTAAATGGGGTCCTGAATGTGCTCAGTCAGATCGACAAACTGGGTGTTGGGTTTGCCAACTTCCATCCATTTAGAGCCTGCAGGGCCATCGCTCATGATTACCGCCATTGCCTTGGGATGAGCCTCATCGCCGAGGCAGGTCCAGCCGACGGTATTCCAATGGTCGAAATAGTCATATTGGGGGCCATAGCCGTAGTGATTGCGAGCATAGAGAAACTTGTCGATCAGCCAGCGGTGAGAGTCCATCCAGACTTCGTAACCGCGATCGGTGTAGTGTGCACCGTAGTAGTCGGCGTAAAACACACATGGGTAGCCCTGCTGACGCAGCAAGATGATCGCGTAGGCCAAGGGCTTAAACCAGGGCTCGACGACAGATTCTAAGGCCTGTAGCGGCTGAGAGTCATGATTTTCGACAAAGGTCACTGCATGGGTTGGGCGTTGCTGCATCATCGTGTTGTCGAGGATGCGGCGCATGTCATAGTTGCCCCCCGCTTTGCCTGCGTAGTGAAAGTTGTAATGGAGAGTTACATCAAACACCATCATGCGACCGCCCACGGAGTCTACATACCAGTGCAGAGAATGAATATCGGGCAGCCAATATTCGCCAACCATGAAAAGATCTTTGCCTGCATGCTGCTCTAGGGCGTCAATCCACTCAGGGAAGAACCAGGACGAGATGTGCTTAATGGCGTCAATCCGAAAGCCGTCTACGCCTGTGGTGTCGAGATACCATTTGCCCCAATCAATAATCTCTTCTCGCACCCATTTGTTTTGAAAATCAAGATCACAGCCCATGAGATAGGCAAAGTTGCCTTTTTCGAGGGCGACGTAGTCGTCAAACTGCTTGCCCTCGATGAGATAGACGGTGCTGTTATCGCCCCCGTTATATTCGTTGTAGTCAACGGCATCAAAGTTCTCCCAGTGCCATTCGAACTTAGAATATTTGCCCTGGCGACCCGGAAAGTTGAAATGGGTATAGCTTTTGATCTCTTGCAGAGGGCCTTTGGCATGGAGACGGTTGTCTTGAGAGAATGGAGTGGCCTTCATGGTTTCGGCCTGATCGCCTCCCATCTTGTGGTTTAGCACGGCGTCGGCATAAACGTGAACCCCTGCTGCCTGAAGGGTTTTGGTTGCCGCAATATATTGCTCTCGGGTGCCATATTTGGTGCGGACAGAGCCCTTTTGATCAAACTCGCCCAGGTCAAAGAGATCGTAAACACCGTAGCCGACGTCCCACTCTCCGCTCATGCCTTTATAGGCGGGGGGTAGCCATACGGCAGTAAAACCCGCCTCAGCGAGGTCTTTAGCATTGGTGGCGGCGACGTTCCAGTGGTTTCCCTCGTTAGGGATATACCAGTGAAAGTATTGCATCATCGTGCCTTTGAAGTCTGCCATGGCGGTTCCTTATCTAAATAACGATCAAAATGGAATTTAACCGGTAATCGGGAAAGAATCGGGTAGCGATTGACAGGTAGCTGATACACCCTACAAAGATTGGGCGACCGGCTGCGGCATTTTGAGATACAGTTTTGTCAGCCTCAGGGATCGGCGCAAAAATAAAGTACCCACAGAAAAGGTTTTAGGTTTTAGGTTTTAGGGTACCCAAGGGGCCGTTATTGGTGATTTGTGACTTGTCCGAAAACGCCAATCACCAATTACCAATCACCAATCACCTGAACCTACCCTAGGAGCGGGATGTTATCTAATTGCAAATCCCTTACTGGATTTGAGAGGTCTGACGCAGGTAGTCAATCACGCCATCAGCGATCGAGTCGGCAATTTGCTGGCGTTCAGAGAGGTTGCGAAACCGAGCCACATCTTCTCGGCCTGTGACAAAACCGGTTTCGACCAGGACTGCGGGCATGGAGGTGTTGCGCAAGACGTAAAAGCGGGCGCGCCGCACGCCGCGATCGGCCAGGTCGGTGCTGCGCAGCACGCGGTTGTGGATGGCGCGGGCCAGACCAATGCCGGATGAGTAGTAATAGGTCTCTAAACCGTTGACGTCGGGGCGACTGAGGCTAATGGCATTGGCGTGGATGCTGACAAAGAGGGTGGCATTGGCGCGCTCTGCGATATCAACCCTGGGCTGTAGGTCGAGTTCACGATCGTCTGAGCGGGTCATGCGGGCCTGGATGCCCTGATCGGCCAGTCTTTGCTGCACACGCTGAGAGATCCAGAGGTTAAGTTCTTTTTCTTGGATACCGCCGATGCCAACAGCGCCGGGGTCACGACCACCGTGGCCGGGGTCGATCATGACGACCACCTGCCCTCGGGGTACCGGACGCGGAGTCGGGTTAGAGGCAATCGCACCTCGCCCTTGGATAATTTGAGCGGTCAGCCCTGCCTGCCCCAAACGCCGCTGGAGACTTTCGGCGCGATCGCGATCGCGAAACCGCCCCGCCTGGATCACATCTCGACCATTGACCGTGGTGCGAAACGCACCGCTTTCCACCGAGTTGACCCGAGCCCTGAGCAGTTCGGAGCCGCCAGGGACGACCACCTGATAGAACACGTCGCCGCTGGGCGCTGGACGGGGGGTTGGGCTAGGAGAACCGGGTGTCGGCAAGCCTGATCCCTGCGCAATCTGAACATTCAGGTTGGCCTGGGCCAGCCGCTGGCGCAGCTCTTCAGCCCGGCTGCGCTCTTGAAACCGACCGGCCTGGATAACGGTCTGACCGTTGAGCGTGGTGCGAAAGGCCCCCGACTCAATGGCCTGTACTCGCCGCCGCAGGATTTCTGAATTGCCGGGGACAAAGACGACATAGTCGCCTTGGGCGCTGCCGGGGGCTGGCAGGGGGCTACCTGAGCTGGGTGGGGCGGGTAAAGACGGTGGTGTCACCGGGGGGCGGCTGGTGGGGGGTGCAGGTGTGGGGCGCGAGCCCCCGGCTGCAGCAATCACGGTATCTAGAGACTGGTTATTAGTCAGATAAATATGACCGAGCTGCTGGCCGTTGTAGAGCCGTCGGGTCATCTCCCAACCCGAATTTAGCTGAATTTTGACTAATCCGTTGGCAATGCCGTTGGTGCGGCCGATTTCGAGGCTGGGCAGATTGCGCTGCAGCGGGCTGGGCACGGCCCTCAAGACCAAATCATTTTGACGCTGCACCACCTCTAGTCGATAGCGGGTGTCTTCGCCGCCGATGCGGACAGAGTAGCCGTTGCTGTCTGAGCTGCGGCCACAGATGCCGGTAAAGTCAAAGCTCAGCAGCAGCGGATTGATGGTAGCGGGGGTACCCGCTTGTTCTTCCCAGCAGCGGCGAACGTTGCTGATTTGTTCGATGATCAAGAGATTGTAGCGCTGGCCGTTGTTGACAGGCTCGGCTACCGCCACGATCCGATCGGCTTGAATGGGGCCCTGTTCAAACTGGGCAGCGGGGGCGGCTTGGAGACTAGTCAGTAAGGTGGCGGCGGTAGCGGTGGCAAGGGTGGTGAGTCGACGAGCGAAGGATTGCATAGACTGGGAGGGAACCGTTGGTAAATGATTGAGTCTTAATAAGACGGTATATACAGTAGTTTTTCGGAGTCAGCTTGCCCATTCAGGCGCAAACTATAACAGTTCTTGAGCTGTCCTTGAGCCGGAGGGCTATTTTAAGGCATTAGGAGCTGGGGGGTGGGCCGTTAACGAGTAAAGGCTGTGCCACCTATTGAACCGTACAGTTTAGGGCCTCAACTCTTTTTCAACGGTGAGGGCAACGAGTTTATGAAACGCTACATTTTGTGATCCCTCTTTACGACATTGGCGGATAGGTCTTGAGTTTCTGCGCTAAAAGCTTGCCCCAAAGGGATTTGCTCGATAGCTTTAATCATCTTGAGGGCACTGATGCCATTGAATTGACAGACATCTTATGGGAAAAGTGGCCTGCCCCATCGAGGTTTTAGCCCAGATGGGGCAAGTACATCGATCAACTAGTAGTATGATTCAGCTTGGATATGGCTTTTCGCTTGATCTTATGCCTTGGTTTACGCAGAAGTGCATAGTCTCATTTTCGTTCTTTCTTTTTGGTAGAGCCATCCTATGACAGTTACTCAGAGTATTCCATCTACAACCGTAAGCGAATCTAAAGGCGCGCGCCCTGCGGTCAAAATTTTGCTGATTGGCGATGAAGCAGATGTGGTTGAGACCATTAAAAACCTACATCGGCGCGGATTTGCTCAAATTGATAGCTGGAGCGCACCGGCTCACTGCGATCGCGCGGGTAAGGTGATTGGCAACCTGATCCATGATCGCTATGGCGAACAAACAATCAGCCTACTGACTAAAAATGTAGGTTGACTAAATTCCATTCAGTTCGAAACCTTGAGTTTTTCCCGTAGAGCAAACGATTTGTTGATGTGGCTCCCTGTTAACTAGATGAATGCCCCAAATTTATCAAACAAAAGCCCGCAACCATTTGCGGGCTTTTGTTTGATTGCCAATACCTTTAGCGCAGGTCAGGGACAATTTTGAGGAGGTTATTCGTCGAACTTTGGCGGTCAGCGCTCTAAATCAAGACGTCAAGTCAAGGGTTTTATAGCTGCGCTTCAGCTGCTTCCAGAGCGTTCTAATTTCTTGATAGGCTTCATCGGGCGCTAGTTTACCGCCGGTTTCTAGACAGCTAATATAGCCAACCCGCTGCGAAAACTCTTGCAAATTAGCATTGAAAACCATCTTGTCTGGCGTGAAATTGCCGTGGTAAGTACTGCGGGCGTATAAAAACTGGTTTTTATCGTGAGCGTTCTTTTTATCGTTATTATTCATAGTGACGTCGATCCTTTAATAGTTAGACCCTGGTGGATAAACCGACCTAAGGAAACGGGAGTGTTCTCTATGGGTTCAATAAGCCCTAAATTGGCAGTCAGCGATCAGGTATCTCATTATACCCATGCTTCTTAACCTGACCTTAACCTAAACAATAAAGCGCCGCCTCACCCCTGAGGGTTAAGCGGCTCCTGGGCCCGAAATTTGGGTGTCCCGACAAGCCAGAGAAGCTTGATATTGAGGTATTCAGGGTCTACGCCGCGAGGCTAGCCGATCACTTAGCGCCGTAATAAAACGCAATCTCTTTATCTTTTAGGGGCGCAAATTCGGCGGTTTTGAGCATGGTTTCGAGCTCGGCCTGGGTAAAGTGCTTTGCGCCAATGCGCACAATTCGCGATCGCATCGTATTGGTCACCCCGCTGCGCTGCCGCCCAGCTTCTTTGGCCATCACGGTATTGTATAGATCGAGCTTAGCCGGGTGAATCGGGGAGCCGTCGAGGTCGCGGCCTGCTGCGATCGCAACGTCAACGGCATCAGCGCCAAGGCTTGTATTGGTATCTGGCATGAGTCAATCTCCCAAAGTGTCGAGTGTATTGTCCCATCTCACCCTGCGCTGCTGCCAATTGTGAGTGAATCGTGATTGGTGAATCGTGATAGGCAAGACAGCTATTTTGCCAGCGGTACGCTAATATAGTTCGAAGAAATTGTACAATCGAATAATTATGATTGACCTCTACTACTGGACGACACCCAACGGGCATAAGATTACGATTTTCCTTGAGGAGGCCGAAGTTCCTTACACGATTCACCCGATTAACATTGGTAAAGGGGATCAGTTTAAGCCTGAGTTTTTGGAGATTGCGCCCAATAATCGCATTCCGGCCATTGTGGATCAGGCTCCGACTGAGGGCGGTGAGCCGATTAGCGTGTTCGAGTCGGGGGCGATCTTGCAGTATCTGGCTGAGAAAACGGGCAAGTTTCTGGCGAGCGATCTGCGGGTCAAAACCGAGACGATGCAGTGGCTGTTTTGGCAGATGGGCGGTCTGGGGCCAATGCTGGGGCAAAATCACCACTTTTCGCAATACGCCCCTGAGAAAATCCCCTATGCAATCAACCGCTATGTGAAAGAAACCGCCCGACTCTACGGCGTGTTAGATAAGCGGTTGGCCGATCGCGACTTTGTCGCAGGAGCGTATTCGATTGCCGATATGTCGATGTATCCGTGGATTGTGCCCTACGAGCGGCAGGGGCAAAACCTGGATGATTTTCCGAATCTCAAACGCTGGTTTGAAGCTATTCAGGCGCGGCCTGCTGTGGTGCGGGCCTATGAGAAAGCTAAGGCGGTAAACACGTCCAAAGCGATGGACGATGAGGCTAAAAAGATTTTGTTTGGCCAGGGGCAATAAAGCCAATAGCGCACGTATGTCAGTGCTTCAAAACGATGCGGTAGCGGGGTTTGCCGTTTTCTAGATGATCTAGGGCCTCATTGATCTGATCAAACGAGAACGTCTCGATCACGGGGGCGATATCGTGACGGTCTGCGAACGCTAGCATTTTGCCAATGGTGGCTGGGCTGCCGAGGGGGCTCGCTGTGATCGACTTTTGCTTGTCGATCAGTGGGAACACATTGGTGGCAACTGGCTCAGGTGCGACGCCGACAAAATGCAGCCGACCTTTGGGCCGCAGGGCCGAGAGGTATACGCTCCACTCCAAATCTACCGCCACCGTTGAGATGATGCAGTCGAGCGCGCTGATCTCTGCTTTAAGTGCGTCAGCATCACGGGAGTTGACAACTCGAGTGGCCCCCAGATCTTTTGCCTCCTGTTCTTTTTCAGGGCTGCTAGAGAAAGCCACCACTTCGCAGCCCCAGTAGTGCAAAAACTGGAGCGCCATGTGGCCCAGCCCGCCAATGCCGATGACGCCAACTCGGTCGGTGGGTTTTATGCCTAACTGCACAATCGGGTTAAACACCGTAATGCCCCCGCAAAACAGCGGCCCGGCTTTTTCAACCGGCAGCTCATCCGGCAGGGGAATTGTCCATCCCCAGTGGGCCCGAACCTTGTCTGCAAAGCCGCCGTGCCGACCGACGATGGTGCCCATTACGTCAGGGCACAGGTTGTGATTACCTGACATGCACCATTCACACACCATGCACGACTGGGCAAACCAGCCTAAGCCGACCCGCTGCCCAACTTTGATGGATTTCACCTCATCGCCCACGGCAGCAACGGTGCCGACCACTTCATGGCCCGGTACGAGGGGGTACTGTGATAAGCCCCATTCGTTATTGATCATGCTGAGGTCGCTATGGCAAATACCGCAATACTCGACTGCGATTTCAACCTCTTCGGCCCCCAGAGCACCGGGGTCATACTCATAAGGTTCAAGCTTGCTGCCGGGTTCGTGCACTGCATAAGCTTTGATCATTATTTGCGGGTTCCTGATAAAAGATAGGGGTGGATGGCCTAAAAATGACTTTAAAGTAGCTTTTTGATGAGGACAGCGTCTCTATCTCGAGAAAGGGGTTAGCCAAGACAGCACATGCCCCACTAGGCCATCACCAGGTTACTATCTGGTTATAGAAAATCAGATTAGAGATTGCTTAGAAACGCCTTGCAATCAGTAGATGGCTCAATAGATGGCTCAATGCAGATTATTCTCATCCGCCACGGTCAGCCCCAGGTTTCATTTCCAACCTGGGTGAGCGGCCCTGGTTTTTTGCAATGCGTGAGTGCCTACCAGCAGTCGGGGTTACGCTCAGATGCTTGGCCGCCTGACTCAGCGAAGCGGATGATGCAGCACGCTCAGGCCGTCTTCACCAGCGATTTACCCAGAGCTTTTCAGTCAGCCCGTCGCCTGGTGCCATCTGGGCCGATCCGCCGTAGTTCACTCTTTCGAGAGCCCGAGTTTGATTCCCTCAGCCGGTTCACGTCTAATGCGCCCTTGCCTTTCTTCATGTGGGCCCTAAGGGCACAGCTGCGATGGCGGGTTGCCGCGCTTAGCGGCGCAGCCTCGTATCAGGTATGTCAGGCTCACATACAGGCGGCGACACACTACCTAATTGAGCAGGCCAATCAAGCCGGCACAGTTGCGCTGGTTGGCCACAGCATTACCCATCGATTGATTGCAAAAGAGCTGCGGCAGCTTGGCTGGCGGGGGCCACGGGTGCCTAACTCAAGCTATTGGGGCTACAGCCTGTACAGCAGCACCCAACCATTGGCTTCTGGCCACTGGGCGCAGAATGAATCTTGGCAGATACTGAAACAGGCTACCTTTGCACCGGTTGAAGAGACCTTCGCCCAGGAGGGTTCAACTTTTTCAACTCAGCTTGTCGATGATTTAGATTCCTCACTGCGCGAAGAAATCAGGCGCGATCGCACCTTCTCTCTAGCAGAGGCCATTGGCCGAGAAGGGGCCGATTTCCTCAAAGGCGAATCTACCATCCCTCGACCGCTGCGAGCGATTGCCCAGATTAATGGGTTTATTGATCAACATTTGGACGATGCTGAGGGGGGGCTTGCGATCTCGCTCAAAGCCTGGGTTAAAGATGACGCCAGGATCGCTCAGCACTTAGACGCGCCGCTGACCGCGCTGCAAAAGATTTTGACCTCAATGGTTGAGAGTGAGCCAACCCTGTACGAATTTTCGAGACAGGTGAATGTGCAATGGGGCCAGCTGTATGGAGAGCAACCGTATTTTCAAGCCCCTGGGCAGCCGCCCCATGCGAAAACGGCCTATCCCCATGGGTCAGTGCGAGAGGCGCTGACCCAGCTCTTAGAGTCTTTGGTGTCAGATCGCTGACCTGTTCAGAATACTCAGGT
>JBCBZL010000081.1:0-15806 GCA_039815385.1 Cyanobacteria bacterium P01_A01_bin.114 | reverse complement strand
AATCACCTGTGGCAGCGGCTAGAGAGGCATTTCGGGCAGCGCTAAAGTCGTCGATCCAGTCAAACGTTTTGACCTGGGCTCCCAACGATTTTGCAACACGGACAGTGTCATCAGTTGACCCCGTATCAAAAACCCAAATCTCATTCGCCAGATCGCGAACGCTATTAAGGCAAGCCTCTAGATGAAGCGCCTCATTTTTGACAATCATGCAGACACTTAAGGCCATCTACTCTCTACTCTCCAATTGCCTGCTTAGCCTGAGTCAGTGCCTGACGCACCTGCTCAAACCCTGTGCCCCCGGCGCTGTTGCGAGCAGAGACAACCTGGTGGGGGGCGATCGCATCGTAGATATCAGCTTCAAAAGCCGGGTGTAGCGTCTGCCACTCTTCCAGCGTCAGATCTTTGAGGAGCTTGCCTGCGGCCATAGAGGTTTTGACCACCTTGCCTACCAGGTTATAAGCTTCGCGGAAGGGAACGCCCTTAGTGGCTAAATAGTCTGCAACGTCGGTGGCATTGGAGAAGTCTTCAGCGACCGCTGCTGCCAGACGCTGGGGCTTAAACGCCAGACCTTCTGAGAGCAAAATGGTCATGGCCTTCAGGCAGACTTTGACGGTTTTAACGGTGTCAAAAACGGCTTCCTTATCTTCCTGTAAATCCTTGTTATAGGCCAGGGGTAGCCCCTTCATCATCACTAGCAGCCCCTGCAGATGGCCAAAGATACGCCCGGTTTTACCCCGCACCAGCTCTGGCACATCTGGGTTTTTCTTTTGAGGCATAATGCTAGAGCCGGTGGCGCAGCTGTCTTCAAGGGTGACAAAGCCAAACTCCTCTGAGGCCCAAAAGATCACCTCTTCTGACAGCCGCGAGAGGTGCATCACAATTAGACTGGCGGCGGCGGCAAACTCGATGGCAAAATCGCGATCGCTAACGCCGTCTAAGCTATTGGCATAAATCTGCTCAAACCCCAGCAGCTCTGCTGTGTAGTGGCGATCGATGGGGAACGTTGTCCCCGCTAAGGCTCCGCAGCCTAGGGGGGAAACATTGACTCGCTTGAGCACATCCCCTAGCCTCGCCCAGTCTCGCTGGGCCATTTCAAAATAAGCCAGCAGATGGTGGGCCAGACTCACCGGCTGGGCTCGCTGCAGATGGGTATACCCCGGGATCAAGGTTTCTACGTGGGCGTCTGCCAGGGTCACCAACGCCTGTTGAAAAGACCGCAGTAGCTCACGAATTTGCTGTATCTGCGATCGCAGATATAGGCGCATATCAGTTCCGACCTGATCGTTGCGAGAGCGGGCGGTGTGTAGTTTTTTTCCGACGTCGCCCACCAGCTGGGTCAGCCGTTTCTCTACGGCAAAATGCACATCTTCGTCCGCCACACTGGGGGTAAACTGACCCTGGTGATACTCTTGGCGAATCGTTTCTAATCCTTGAACGATTTGTTCCCCTTCCTCCGGTGACAAAATCCCGACCTTGGTCAGCATGCGAGCGTGGGCTTGGGAGCCCGTCAGGTCATAGTCAAGCAGCTCAATGTCAAAGCCAATGCTGGCATTAAACTCTGCAATAAAGGGATGCAAGGCTGACTCAAATCGCTGGCTCCAGGTGGTTGGCTGGTTTGGATTGTCCACAGAGGTCTCTCAAACAGATAAGTGCTCAATTTTGAGTTTTGAATTCTAAGTTAATCGGGTTAGAAATTTGTCTAGTTAAAAGGCTCTATCAGCTCAGAACTTAAAACTGAACGAATTTCCTAATAAGTCGTCAAGCCTCGAATCAGGTAGCCTATGACGATGCCGATCAAGAGCGCCCAAACCTGACCCGATTCGACAAAATTACTCAAGATTTCCCCAGAGCTGCCGAAAAAGTCTTGATCAAAATACTGCCCTACGATTGGCTGGCCCTCGATTGGGGAAACCGTTAGACTTTCTGAGATATCCAAACTTTGAATAGTCGTCTGAGGCCCTGTCGGCAGGGTCTGGGCAGACGGTAAAAGATAAGATCTCAACATCAGTTCAGCGCCGGAATCCAGGAAAGACAGTGAGCTATTGTACATAGGTTTGGGCAGATACGGGTCAATAATGCCGGAAAAGTCCCGGTTGGGGACTTTTACCCCAACACAATAGCGCTTAACTTCCTCAGAATGAAGAGGCAATCTGAACGGACGCGATTAATCGGGTTGCTCATCCCAAATTTTGCTGAATGGCAGACAGTTGTCTAAACTCTGCTGGCTGGGTAACCCGTAAAACGACCAGCGTAGTATCGTCTTCGCTGGCGCGATCGCTGCCCACAAACCGTCTCAACAGCTGAAAGAGATAGTCAAGCACCTCATCAGAGCGCTCCAGGTTTCGACAGGCCCACTTTACGGCTTCAATCAGATTGCCTTCTTCGAAGCGCTCTCCTCGCGCGTTCGAGGCATCCGTAAACCCATCCGTATAAAAAATAACTGTGTCCCCTGGATGCAGCTGTACCTGGCTTTCATGGTACTGCGTATCCATGTCGAGCCCTAGCAGCATGCCCTCTGCATCCAGGCGTTTGACCGTATTATTGTCGGCTCGCCACAGCAGCGGTGGGTTGTGGGCCGCGTTTCCGTACGACAGTACCTGGGTTTTAGGATCGTATTCAGCGTAGAACAGGGTGACAAACCGATTGGAGTTTTCCAGATCGTTGTGCATGACCAGGTTGAGATTTTGCAAAATCTGCCCGGGCGAGTGGTCGTTGAGCACCTCTGCCCGCAGCATTCCACGCAGCATCGTCATCATCAGCCCCGCTGGGACGCCTTTGCCCATTACATCCCCAATGGCAAAGCTCCAGGGTTGCGCCCTTGAGATGACTGATTCGGGCCGGCGGAGCTGTTCATAGGTGGTTGGGATAAAGTCGTAGTAGTCTCCCCCAACCTTGTTAGCGGTAAAGCAGCAGGCGGCCATGTCGATGCCCTCAATTGTGGGGCACTGTCTGGGCAGCAATTGGGCCTGAATTTCAGCTCCCAGCTCTAGCTCTCGGTCAAGGCGCTCTTTCTTGCGTAAGGCAATGGTGAGTTCATCATTTTCAATCGCGACCGCTGTTTGATCGGCCACCAGCCGCACCAGCTTTTGACGGGTTTCTGTCCAGGCATAGTCAGGCTCCTGACTAAAGACATATAGGCGGCCTCGCTCAATATTTTGAACGATGATGGCGGTTCCAAAGAGCTGAAAATCTGAGCCCAGGTAGCGATCAAGCTGATGATCGAGGGTCACCATGGCGCTCGAGGCAATCGTCATCGCCTCTTCTGCCGCCGTGAGTGAGGCGGTGATTTGCCGCGTTGCCGACTCTAGCGCAAACCGCACCGTCTGGCACTCGTCTTCGTCTGGGCAATATAGACGTTCCAACCGGAGCTGGCCATCGGGGCGAAATAAGACCAGCGCCCCCCCAGATGCGTCGGTTACCCGGCTGGCGATCATCGGGATGAGCTCGAGAAACTGGCTGAGATTATTGAGGCTTCGGAGCGCAAACCCCAAAGAACTGAGGAGATCTTGTATTTTGTACTGCTCTCGCTGTAGCCGGGCGACCAGCTCCTTGAGCGCGAATACCGGGGTCGCGCCCGAAAGGGGATTTCCCTCTGGAGTCGAGTTATACAACGATGAGGACCTCGGTGGCGTGGGCGCAGCTGTCATTCAGTAAGCAACAAGACATCGGGTAGAGCTATTCAAACCGCACTGGGTTTGTCACGGCAAATTTAGCATGCCCTAACCCGGTTTGTGCGCACATTCTTGAATGAAGAAAATGAAGAAAGCAAAGGCGAAAAATTAGACACCACCATACCACCTCTTTAGCGTTAGTCAAGCGAGGTTCTGTCTAAACTGTCAATTTTCATGACATGACCGAGCCTGTATTGAGGGGGATATTTTTGCTGAATTCAGGATCGACGGGGTCTGCTCAAGGGCCTGTCAGGCGGGGCAGGGGGTTGGGCATTGTGGCCATGGCAAATGCAACGGCTTGACTGAGTTGGTCTGTGATGCGGGGATAGGCCACGGCTGGGCGCTCAATAATGATTAGCTTGACGCCAAGCGCTTGGGCGATTTGCCGTTTTGTGTTTTCTCCGCCGATGTGCCCTGACGCTTTGGTGACCACGGTTGAAATTTGCCACTGCTGCCAAAGGGCTTTTTCGAACTCGGCGGTCAGGGGCGGTCGCACCGCGATCAGCCGCTGGGGTAAAAAACCAGCGGCCAGCGCTGCCGCTAGCGCCGCTGCCGAAGGCAAAATCCTGGCAAACAGGGTTGCCCGTTTCTGCCAGGGGGTGAAGAGTGGCAGAGCTCTATAGCCTAGGGTGAGAAGCACTCGCTGGTTGGCTAAGCGGTCTGAGGAAAGCAGGGCCGCGTAGTCTGGGACAGTCAGAATATTTGAGGATGCCGGGGGCGAGACGCTGCTTGCAACGTCTGTACAAGCGGGGCGTTCGTAGCGAAGGTAGGGCAGGGCGTATTGATGGGAAGCTGCGATCGCAAGCTCAGAAATTACCGTCGCAAACGGGTGGGAGGCATCCAAAATGGCCCCCACCTGGTGGGTTTCCAAAAAAACGGGCAGCGTCTCTGGGGTGAGCTGCCCCACCCAAACCTGAGTTCCCTTGGGATATAGCTGGGTCGCTGTAGGGGTTGTAACTGATACCAGATAGGGAGCTGTGGGCTGAGGGTGGGCGGTCTGAGGGTAAGATGCGATCGCGCCGACGACGGCAGCGCTCTCCTGGGTTCCCCCAATAATCCACAGTTGCTGAGGTGCCCCTAAGCCCATTTCACCTTGAGCAGCTCAAACACCTCACCAGGGCGATGGCTAACCACTTTTCCGCCCGATGCCCGAATCAAAGCACGCCATTCTTTCAGCGCAGTCAGCTCCACCTCTGGTCCTAGATAGGTTTCCAAAATGGCCCAGTTTTCTGCCATGGGCTGGTCAGGATCGAGCACATCAAAGACAAATAGGCCCCCCGGTTTAAGGCAAAGCTTGACTGCGTCAATCACCTGCTGCCAGTAATCTAGCGAGTAGTAACAGCTCACGCCCGTGGCAATCACCAAATCAAAAAAGTCAGGCTCGTAGTCCAGTAAGTGTGCAGGGCCACGCTTAACCCCCTTAAACAGCTTAGAGTCTAGCTGCGGTCCCCGCTGATTAAGGGCGTGCTGGGCAAACGTGCTGATGTCCTGGCCGTAGAAGAAGGCCTGCCATTCTTTCCAAGGGTAGATCAGAAAACTTAACCCACAGCCGATGTCCAGACAGCGTTGTCCCTTTTTCGGCTTAGCCAGTTCCCAAAACGGACTGGCAATTCTCGACGTCAGGGTGCCCGCTACCCAGTCCCGAAAAATATCCATTTCCTCAACATCAGCGGGCAGGTCGAATGGTTTTCCTTCGAATTCGTGGTTATAACGATTCGCCACAAGCTGCATTTGACTCTGCCAAGGCGGTGAGGCTGGCAACATAGCGGTTAAGATCCTTTGAGTGCCTTAGAAAAATTCTTCCGATAGGACTTGCTACCGATCATAAATGCAGGCCAAAGCAGCGTCAGATAAAGCCTTCCTTGGCTAAAATTAGTCCGGTGAAACCCTTTCCAAAATCGCCAGCCGCCATAAACATAGCCAGCCAGCAAGAGCAGTCCGAGCGCAGTTCCCATAGTTCTAATCCTTTCTCCATTTGCAGAAGACCATTTGCAGAAAACATAGCCTGCTTTAGACAACGCCTAAACCATGCTCAGGTTAAAAACTCGAGCTTTGCCTGTGGGGCAAACAGATGTAGCTAGGGCTTAAGTGTAGCGTAGCAAACCTGCCTGCAACCCTATCGAGGGCTCAATATAAAACTCGGTATCCATTACCTGGCAACCCGTTGTATCGTTTTTAACTCATCACGCCTGATGGATTGCCCCTCAAAAGCTGAAGACACTCCTATAGAATGATGTCAGCAGCTTAGCCAGCGCGATGTGATCAGCGGCGGAATTGTTCCCGTCTTCACAGAGTTCGAGACAGAGTCAAGACGTTTTAAAAATTTTTTAAGGAGGAGATATGCGTGCAGTGCTCATGGCCGGTGGTTCCGGAACGCGTCTCAGACCACTGACCTGCGATCTGCCGAAGCCGATGGTGCCGATTCTCAATCGACCCATTGCCGAACACATCGTCAATCTCCTCAAACGTCATGGTATTACAGAGGTCATCGCCACTTTGTACTATTTGCCCGATGTGATGCGTGACTATTTTCAAGACGGGCATGAGTTTGGCATCCAGATGACCTACGCCGTCGAAGAAGACCAGCCTCTGGGTACCGCCGGATGCGTCAAAAATATTGCCGATCTGCTCACCGACACCTTCCTGGTGATTAGCGGTGACAGCGTGACTGATTTTGATCTTCAGGCTGCTATCAAATTCCATAAAGAAAAAGGCTCCAAAGCCACGCTGGTGCTGACTCGAGTCCCCAATCCCATTGAGTTTGGGGTTGTGATCACAGACGAAAACTGCCGCATCAAACGGTTTTTGGAGAAACCATCTACCAGTGAAATCTTTTCTGATACGGTCAATACCGGCACCTATATTCTGGAGCCTGAGGTGCTTGACTATTTGCCCCCCAACCAGGAGCAAGATTTTTCCAAAAATCTGTTCCCGCTCTTGCTTGAAAAGGGTGAGCCTATGTACGGCTATGTGGCCGATGGTTACTGGTGTGATGTAGGCCACCTCGAAGCCTATCGCGAATCCCAATACGATGCTCTAGACAGCAAGGTTTTGGTAGATTTTGCCTACCCTGAAGTTCAGCCCGGAGTCCGGGTCGGTCAAAATACCTATATTGATCCTACCGCCAAGATCAAACCGCCTGTGCTGATTGGCCATAACTGTCGCATTGGTGCTCGGGTTAACCTGGAAGCGGGTACGGTCATCGGTGACAACGTTACCGTGGGTAACGATGCCGATCTCAAACGCCCGATTTTATGGAATGGTGCCGTCATCGGCGAAGAAACCCATCTGCGAGCCTGCGTCATCGCCCGAGGGACTCGTGCTGACCGACGAGCCCATGTTTTAGAAGGGGCTGTTGTCGGCGCTCTTTCCACCGTTGGCGAAGAGGCTCAAATCAGTCCAGGTGTTCGCGTCTGGCCCAGCAAGCGGATTGAGTCAGGGGCGACTCTCAACATCAATTTGATTTGGGGCAATACCGCCCAGCGCAACCTGTTTGGGCAGCGCGGCGTGACGGGGTTAGCCAATATCGACATTACCCCTGAGTTTGCGGTCAAATTAGGGGCCGCTTATGGTTCGACCCTCAAGCCGGGTTCCCACGTGACCGTCTCCCGAGACCAGCGCAGCATTTCGCGGATGGTTTCCCGCTCTTTGATCGCAGGCCTCATGTCCGTCGGTGTCAATATCCAAAATTTAGAGGCCACCGCGATTCCGGTGGCTCGCACAGTGCTGCCCACTTTGGATGTGGCGGGCGGCATCCATGTTCGGCTTCATCCAGATCGCACCGATCATATTTTGATCGAGTTCTTTGACAAGCAAGGCATTGATATCCCTAAAGGCAAAGAAAAGAAAATCGAGGGGGCCTACTTTAAAGAAGATTTACGGCGATCGCAAATCCATGAAATTGGCGCTGTTACTTATCCCAGCAGCCTGATCGAAATCTATACGACAGCCTTTGAAAAACACTTAAATGTCGGAGCCATTCGCAATAGCAACTCCAGAGTCATTATTGACTATGCCTATGCGGTCTCAGGGGCGGTATTACCGATGCTGCTGGGTAAATTTGGCTGTGAAGCGGTTGTCCTAAACGCTAGCTTGAGCCAGTCTGCCCTATCGCTGGCTGAGCGAGAAGTCATGCTCGGCCAGCTTGGTCAGGTCGTCCAGGCGCTCCAATCCGCCTTTGGTGTCCAAGTTTCTGCCAACGGTGAGCAGCTGATTTTGGTCGATGAAGTCGGGACGCCTATTCGGGGCGAGATGCTGACCGCGTTGATGGCGCACATGATACTCACTACCCAACCTCGCGGCACCATCGTTGTCCCTGTGCATGCATCGGGAGCGGTTGAGCATATTGCACGTCGCCATGACGGCAACGTAATTCGCACCAAGGCCAACCCTACTGCTTTGATGGAAGCCTGTCAGGCGAACGATAACGTTGTGCTAGGCGGCAGCGGTGATATGGGCTTTATTTTCCCCCAGCTGCATCCTGGCTTTGATGCCATGTTTTGCATTGCCAAGCTAATCGAAATGTTGACGGTTCAAGAGCAGTCGCTTGGCCAAATTTGGGGCGACCTGCCGCGCGTCTCTCATCGGGTACAAACCTTACGCTGCCCTTGGACGGTGAAAGGGGCACTGATGCGCTATCTTGTAGAAACTCATCCCGCTGAAGCCCTAGAGCTGGTAGACGGTGTCAAAATCATTGACCGCCCCAGAGATAGCTGGGTTCTGATCTTGCCAGATGCTGGAGAGCCCCTAGTCCATATTTTTGCCAATGGCGAAGATCGTGAGTGGGTTGATCAACAGCTCCAGGAGTATCGTCAGCGAGTACAAATCTTCATCGAAAAAGAACAGGGTATTCGAGAGACGCTATCATGAACCACTGCATTCTTATGGCTGAGATCGTCCAAGCCCCTCAGCTGCGATATACTTCCGACAATCAAACCCCCGTCACTGAGTTTGTCATCCAAATTCCAGGGCTTCGCGAAGACGATGCTTCGGCGCAGCTCAAAGCAGTGGGGTGGGGAAATTTGGCCCAAGATATTCAATCTAGCTACAAACCGGGCGATCGCATTGTTGTTGAAGGGCGTCTGATGATGAAAACCGTTGAGCGTTCAGAAGGTTTCAAAGAAAAGCAGGCTGAAATGACCGTGCAGCGGATTCACAGCCTGAGCGCGCTGCAAACCACGACCTTTTCAGCTGCAGCCGTCACGGCTTCTGCCTCTGCTGCGCCAGAGGCCTCATCATCTGTGGCTGCGGCCGCGCCAGCACCCCAAGCCCCCCAGTCAGCGCCCCCCCAGTCTGCGGCTGAGCCTGACTATGATGATATTCCGTTTTAAGCAAGGCCCTCAGCTACGGCTATGCTAGTGCCGTGCTCTGAATCACCGGGCCGGCCTGCGAGCTGCAAAGTGACCCCAAACACGCTCTCAAAATTTCGCTGCACAGCAGAGCTAGCTGCAGCGAAGCTGAGGTCTGGCATAAATTGAACCAAATTTCCCACCGGGCGGTCTTCGATGCCGCACGGGACAATTTTTTCAAACCCCGCTAAATCAGGGCAAATATTTAACGCAAACCCATGCATTGTGATCCATCGGCTGACCTTAATACCAATGGCAGCCACCTTATAGCCATCTACCCAAACGCCGGTTAGGCCCTCTATGCGCTGGGCCGTCAGGCCGCAGTCTGCCAATGCCCCGATCAAAACCGTTTCTAGACAGCGCAGGTACCAGTGCAAATCTTGGCGATAGTGGCGAAGATTGAGAATGGGGTAACCTACCAGCTGACCTGGGCAGTGATAGGTGACTTCCCCACCCCGCTCGACCCGATGGAGTTCAACCTGGGCGGCACCTGGATCAAACTTCAAAAACGCCTGGCTGGAGCCCTGCCCCAAGGTATAGACCGGTGGATGCTCTAGCAGCATCAAAATATCTGGCTGGCTACTGTCTTGCTTACGCTGTGCTACAAGCTGTTGCTGCCACGCCCATGCTTGCAGGTAAGGCACCACCCCTAATTTGCAGAGTAAAACAGATCGTAAAGCAGGTCGCGGTGGCTGGCTGAGAGGGCCGTCCATAAAGTCAAGAATTATCAAAGGATGCAAATGATCTTAAAGGACACCGCCCTGAAAAAAATCAAGTGTTAGGGTAAAAGCGTACGCTATTTTTGTCGCGGAGGCAGCTTATGAAGCTTGTGATCCAGGGAAAAAACATTGATATCACAGATTCTATCCGCAGCTATGTTTCTCAGAAAATCGAGAAAGCGATTAATCACTATCAGCATTTAATCAACAAAGTTGACGTGAGCCTATCGGTTGCTCGTAACCCACGCATCACTCCGAAACAGTCTGCTGAAGTCACCATTTATGTGAATCAAGCGGTTGTCCGTGCTGAAGAAAGCAGCGACAGCCTCTACGCCAGTATTGACCTGGTCACCGACAAAATTAGCCGACAGCTCAAACGATACAAAGAAAAGCGACGCAACTTAGAGCATGTGTCTGTTCGTGCCACTGAGCCCAGCCTAGAAGTTCCTGAGCCCACCACTAACGTTTCAGAGCTGCTAACCCATAAAGAGCCCCAGCTGCCCCCCGAAGTGGTTCGTACCAAATACTTTTCAATGCCGCCCATGCGCGTTGATGAGGCATTGGAGCAGCTCGCCCTAGTCGATCATGACTTTTATATGTTTCTCAATGCTGAGACTGACGCAATTAATGTGATCTATGAGCGCAACCATGGTGGCTATGGCATCATTCAACCGCGCGCTGCCCATTCGGCTGAACCTAACATCCCCAGAAATGGGCATCATAAAAGCTCTGTAAGCGCTTCTAATTCAGTGGTGGCCTAGCTTTAGCACTCGTAGAAATCCTGTCTAGCGATACCCGATACCAAGGGCGTAAAATTTTACGCCCCTGACAGGCTCCGATTTTGAATTGGGGGTACTGCATTCGGATTTGGCATCAAAAATTAAAACCTATCTAGACTTTCGCTAGACAAGCTGGGGACGCGTTCATGAGCTTTCCTAGCTTGTCTGGCTTTTTTGTCAGGCATTTGAAATGACGACATGTGCTTTGCTTACATGAAGTCGCTTCCCCTAACCGGCTGTTAAGAGTTCATCGAGCTGACTTCTGGCATCCAAGCTATGTAAGTCGTCACACCCACCCACATGCTGCTCATTGATAAAAATCTGCGGAAGTGACCGCCGACCGTTAGAGCGCTCAGCCATATCGGCTCGAGCGGCCTCATCACCGTCAATGCAATATTCTGTGTAGCTGACGCCTTTTTGGTCGAGCAACGATTTGGCTCGAATGCAAAACGGGCAGCGGCTCCAGGTGTAAATTTCAACTTTGGACATGGGGATGAAATTACCAAAAACAACTGGTTGTAGCGTGGCGTGTTGCAGCGCTGTGCAGCGTGCGGAGATTGACGTCTTATTTAAATGTTTTCAATTCTAAATATAACTTATTCTTTTGCGAGCATCACTGTATAAGTCTCTTCCTCAAACGTGACCTGATCGCCTTCGACCAGCTTGCGGCCGCGACGCAGCTCGGGCTCTCCATTGACAGAAACCAGCCCTGCCTGGATCAGGATCTTAGCCTGCCCCCCTGAAGAGGTCACTTGAACCAACTTAAGAAACTGGTCAAGTTTGATATACTCCTGAGCTGTCATTCTTGCTGATTGTCCTATCAATGTCTATCTAACTTCCTAGGCTAAGACAGCTTCAGGGCACTCACGGGCACCTCATCCCAAGAGTCAACGGTCCTAATTTGTGCTGTCCAGCCTGTATCGCGCTGCTCGGCTGTGAGGTTTTTCTGAAAGGTTTCGTGACACTCACGGGCCTGCTTTTCGTTGCAGCAAGCAATGCAGGCATAAAGAATGCCACAGGGGTCAATCTGTTCATTTACCCAAATCATGCCAAAGGAACCTTATTCAAGATTTAATTATTTATCTATCAAGAGTGCCTGTCTATCAAAGGCCCCCGTGTTTATCTCTAATGATTGCCTCTAATGATTGCCTCGAGCGGTCTCTGTGATTGCCTAAGAGACCGCAGCTACTGGCTCAGCTACCAGGCTTTGGATCGTTTGACGCATCTCAGAAATAGACTGTAGCTGATAGTCGCTAGTTTCTTGGCATTTGGATACCAGGGCAGAAAATTCGTCGAGCTTAGCTCGGATCTCATCAAGGCGATCTTGTACCGGTTGCAAACAAGCTTCAGCCAGTGCTATCTGGCTCTGGGATTCGGCGTAGGTTGTTTGCTGAGTGATCAGGGCTGTCTCGGCTTCTCGAATGCGATCGCGTTTTGCAGTCAGCTCGGCTGACTGCTGCTCGATTTGCTGCTTGAGCCCGTCTCGCTTTGTTTGTAGCCCAGAAATTTCGTCATTGATAGACTGTGCTCGCGTGCTCAGCTGCTGACGAAACTCATCAATACTTTCTAAAACAGGTCCCAACTCGGCAGAATCTACCGCTGATTCCACATTCTCAGTGGCTATCCCCTGGCGTCGTGCTAAGACCGCTCGATGCTGATCTAGGATTTCTTCTCGCTCCAGCAGGTTTCGACGCTGACCAATGAGGGTTTCTTCCAACATTCGATGGCGATCTTGCTCTTCCGAAATCTCAGCTTCAAGCTGCAAGCGATCATACTCACTAGCGGCCTCGCTTTTTCCCTTCAGCTCATCAATAGCCTGCTGCTGTAGCTTTAGCTCCTCTTCTTGGTCATTGACAAATCGTGACATCTTATCGAGATCTTTCTCAAGTTCCTCGACAGCTGAGTTTAGCTCTTCAATGGCCATCGCTTCCAGGGCAGCCACATCCACTTTCTTGCTCAACCGAACCTTATCACTCGTGTTGAGTAGCGCATACAGTTTTTGGTAAAGCCCGCTGTGATGCTGAAGCTGAGCCGATAACGCCTGATTTTGAATCTGCTTTGCCTCAATGGAGGTGACACAAGCTTGCATCGCCCCTTGGGTTGCTATCAAAGCCGACTCGGCTCCAGCAAGGGCCTGCCACTCTTGCTCTAGGTTTCCCCGCTGCTCGTCTAACTGAGCCTGTTGTTCAGTCAGAGCTGCGCGAGTCTGCTCGAGTGCCTGCCATTGCTCAGTCAAGATAGACTGCTGCTGATCAGTAATGTCGACCACTGCGCTCAGCTGAGCACGAATATCATCTGTTGGTACAACTGTTCCTGTAAGCTGGGTGAGCGCTTCTTGAATCTGCTGTGTCTGAGAGGCGTCTAATCCTGAAACTGATTGCGCTTCTGATTGGCGATCTTCCAGCTTTTGCATCTCCCCGTTGAGATGGGCCCAAGCCCCTTCTAGCTCTTCGTTCTTGCGGGCAAAGTCTTCTCGTAGGGTTTCAATTTCATTGCGAGCGGTCTCTAGCTCGGCTCTTTGCGCCTCTACCTTCTCAAGGTCAGCTTCAGCCTGCTCTAGTTCTTCCTGACGGGCTTCTAGCTCCATCTCACGCCGATTGAGTTCCTGACTCTGATACGTCAGAGACTGCTTCCACTGCTCAATTTCGTCTTCCTGGGTCTTGAATTTTTTGCTCAAGCTGGAGAAGTTTTGCAAAATACTGACCAGCGGTCGCCCGGCCTCATAATGCCGCTGAATCTGTCGATTGCCGCCCAGCTCAATCATCACGAGTGCGCCAGAGCTGTAAGAGGCATCGTCAGGTGCCAGCATGATGTCATCCCCTGGCAACGCGTTCCAATTTTGCTCTGACCTTTGACAGGCGATCAGCTTAAACTCTGCCTTGCCGCTGCCAATAAATCCGCTTTTCCTCTGTACTTCGGCTAGATACAGCACGCTGGCATTCCCCTTAATTTACCCACGGTTGCTTGCAATTACTTTAGTGATTTTGCCATCGATTTCACAACACATCGATTTCACAACGATCGACTGTTAGAGCTAACTATACTTAAAGGTAACCATAGCTTAGGAAGCGTCAAGTGCTTAGGTCAAGACTACGCACAAACTCTATACCAATTCTAAATTTCCCGCATAGAATTTGCCTATAATCTTGCCTCAACCTTTCCGTTTGCTTCAACCACCCTTTGTTAGAAAAACATGAGATGCACATGAGACGCCATCTCCAGACTCAATAAAAAATTCTCATTGATTGAGCACTCGCACTAAGAACCCATACTGATGCCGATTGCAGAGGATTCAAGCCTGACACATCTCACACTGTTCATTTTTAGGCTATGTTAGCGGCAAGTGTGATGGTTTAGAGTTTCCAAAACCGGTAAATGACATTAAATTCAGTTAGCAAGTTCAGCTTAGCGCGTCTAGCATGACTGTATTAGCACAGTATCAGCAAAGATATTGGCAATGATTTTACTGGCCATAGAAACATTGGCAATAGAAATTTATTGGTCATGAACTGCAAATGAACGACATGGGGAGCGAACTGGCCATAGATTCCACCGGGAGAATAGATTCCACCGGGGGATATGTGGCAGTCACCCCTAATGACCTTGAAGCATATTCCTTAAAGTGTATTCAAAGCTACAATGTGCTAGCGATCTACAATGGTTTTGAGAATGCAGTTTTTGGAATGCAATTCTTGGGGTGCGTTTGCAGATTTGAATGACTCGTTACGGCAGGTTGATTTGATTCCATGCAGGGGCAACTGAGCGAACTTGATGTTCGCAGTATTCTTCAGCTTATCGAACTAGGGCAGCGTACAGGGGAGTTATACGTTGAAACCTATGGGTCAGCTTCGACCGGAGATGCGCTTGGCAATATCTCCGGTTCAAGCTTGGTGTGGCCATCTTCAGCCTGGATTGTATTTTTCATCAACGGGCAGATTGTATATGCGGGCGAAACTTCAGGCCGCCTCAACCGTTTGCAGGATTTTCTCAGAAATACGAATACTGCCGTTGATGTGAATCAAGCGATCGCAGCCCAGGTTGCCCCGTTTAATCTGCCAGAGTACGGCATGCTCTGGACTCTTTTAGAAAACCGAGCGCTGAGTCCGGAACGGGGGCGGGCCATTCTGCGCCAAATGATTGAAGAAACTTTGTTTGAGCTTCTGAGCCTTCACCATGGCACCTTTGTTTTTAATCTCAGCTCGGCTTTGAGCCCGCAGCTCACCACGTTTGAGATTGCTCCGCTAGTCGCTAAGACCACGCAGCAAATTCAGATGTGGCATCGGCTTCAGCCCCATATCCAATCTTTCAAGCAGTGCCCCGTGTTAGTAGAGGCTCAACCAGGGGGCGCGGCCGACCTGCCTCAGCTCGAAAATCTTGGTCAAGTTTTACCGTGGATAAACGGCGAAACTAGCATTGTGCAGATGGCCCGCTATCTAGACTGGGACATGTTGACCCTGGCAAAAGCCCTCTATCCCCATATAAAGCAGGGTCTCATCCAAGCAACGGCACCGTTCCCGCCTTCTAAAACTGACCAGCCTAATCGCCTTTGGCAGCGCGAGCGAGTGCCTCGAGTTGTGTGCATAGACGATGGGCTGACGGTGCGTCAAACCGTAGAAGGTATCCTTGATACCCATGGCTATGAAGTCACCTCCATTGCAAATCCTCTCAAGGCATTGGGGCTGCTCTTCCAACTCAAGCCTGATTTAATCCTGTGTGATATTGCGATGCCTGAGCTAGAAGGCTATGAGCTCTGTGCCATGATTCGTCAGTCGACCTTATTTCGCGAAATTCCAATTGTGATGCTAACTGGCAAGGGCGATTTCATCGATCGCGTCAAAGCCCGCATGGCCGGTGCAACCGACTATTTGACAAAGCCCTTTGGCGAATACGAGCTTTTGACCCTGGTCGAAAAATACGTGGGTCAAGGTAATCCAGAGCGCTCTCAGCCTGAGCATCTATTGGCAGCGGAAATTGCTGATGCGCTAAGTATCTGAGGCTGCTTCGCTACGCGTTCGACTTATAAAAAAAATCAGCCGGCAGGAGATGGTGTCTGTGGAGGCTGGCTCCTGACGGCTGGGCCTGCCAAACTGCTCTGGCCAGGGCTGTCTACGCCGCTGCCTCCGTCACGGTATTATTCTTAACTGGCTGATACGTAGAAAATCTTTGATGGATGTTTAATAAATCAGGCCCCACAGGGTAACTTTATTAGGCAGTGACTATATATCAAGTCCCAATGATGCTTGTATAAACTTTGAGTGATGTTGTCACAACCGTGATAGCAAAACCGTT
>JBCBZL010000128.1:0-12381 GCA_039815385.1 Cyanobacteria bacterium P01_A01_bin.114 | reverse complement strand
TTGCACTCTAGTCAGACTCGGAAGGAAAGGCTTGGTGCAAGGGTTCTACAGTAAATGATGCCACACAGCGAAAAAGCAAAGTCCTGCAAAGAGAAAAATGCGTATGAATGCCACCATATCACACATGATGATTCAGCCAACATGACTCCTCGTTTCTTTGTGCATTTCAACCACTCCATTCTTTCTCCAACGCGGACTCCACCCGCCTGGTCGAGACCAGGCTGTCCTCGCCACCAAATTTGGCGTTATCCGCACCGCAGACGGCGGCTTTGGCGGCGTCAATGGCAAGCCAGACTATGTCCACCAGGCCTGTGATGCCTCTCTTCAGCGGTTGGGGGTGGATGTGATTGACCTTTATTATCTGCATCGGGTTGATCCAACCGTCCCCATTGAAGAGACTGTCGGTGCTATGGCTGAGCTGGTGCAGCAGGGCAAGGTTCGTTATCTGGGCCTGTCGGAAGCCGCCCCTGCGACCCTGCGTCGAGGTCATGCGGTGCATCCGATAACGGCACTCCAGACAGAATATTCTCTCTGGAGCCGCGATCCGGAGGATGACATTCTCCCGACCGTGCGCGAATTGGGGATTGGGTTTGTGCCCTACAGCCCTCTGGGGCGAGGTTTTCTCTCGGGGTCGATTAAAAGTATCGACGATCTGGCAGAGGATGACTACCGTCGAAACTCCCCGCGCTTTCAAGGAGAAAATTTTGCCAAAAATCTGGCGGTGGTAGAGCAGGTCAAGGCGATTGCTCAGGAAAAAGGCGTGACGGCGAGTCAGCTTGCGATCGCATGGCTCCTGGCCAAAGGCGAAAATATCGTTCCGATTCCCGGCACCAAACGCCGACAGTACCTCGAAGAAAATGCCGCTGCTGTGGATATCGAACTCACCCCGACGGAGCTTGAGCGCATTGAGGCGGCTGCCCCTCAAGGGGTTGCCGCAGGCGATCGCTATCCTGACATGAGTAGCGTTAATCGTTAAGGGTTACTTGTTAAGTATTTGTTAGGAAACAATTTCATGGTTTGAGATCAGATATTCTATTCGCCTCATGTGGGCCTAAGCACAGACTTCCCCTCTCGGGAGGGGTGCCCGCAGGGCGGGGTGGGTTTCGGTAAAGTTTGCGAGTGACCGAAACCCACCCCTGTGCCCCTCCCAGGAGGGAAAACCCACCCCTGCGCCCCTCCCAGGAGGGGACATGCTGAGCGAACAGGTCTTAGCCAAAGGACTGAGCCCCTTTCATGATTTGTGTTTGAAAGAGCTTAGTGACCGATATTCCTATTGTTCAAACCATGAGCTTGATCTTTAACACTGCCCAAGGGGCAATCGTTAGAGCTAAATCGCTTGAGAAGGAGAGAGCACCCATGATTAGTTTCAGTCGACGGCAGATTGTAGCCGGGGCGATTGCCGCTGCGGGTTTTACAGCTGCCCATAAAGCAACAGGCGCAGACAGTGCAACAGGAGTAGACAGGACTATGCAACTTGAACGTAAAAACTATCCTCACCTGGATGCCCCTGTGGGGCCGTATGTGCATGCTGTAAGCTACAACGGCATGCTGTTTCTATCTGGCTTGACAGCATTCAATACCCCTGCCCAAGGTCAGGATTTACCGACTCAAGCTGAAGCTGTTTTTAGTCAGCTGGGAAGTATTCTAGAAGCAGAAGGAAAGGGTTTTGAGAACCTGATCAAGGTGACAATATTTGTCACAGAGTTTGGAGAGATTGATGCCTTTAGAGAAGTTCTATTTAATACCTATCAGGACAATTTGCCAGCCAGTGCGCTTATCCAGGTCAGGCAGCTTTTTGCCCCAGATCTGAATATTGAGGTTGAGGCAATTGTTGCGCTAACGTGAGCATGCCGAGATGCAAGGGGAATAACGCCCTGACCCAACAGCAGACATTTTTGAGGATAGGATATGATTGAATTGCTGACTCTTAACGGTACCAGAAATGGCCGAATGGTTGATGCAGTTTAAAGCGTCAAGCGTCAAGCTAGATAGACGTTGCTGATTTAATCCTTAACATTGTGGCAACGGCAGAGCCGCCCTATTGGCCGCCTCCAGGGGATGGTACGCTGACCCCTGTTGATCTGGGTGGGGGCATCCAAGGATATGCCTCAGAAGGGGGAGGTTTTGGTGCGGTGCAGTGGGTACAGGATAGCTCGCTTTATGCGCTATCGTACAAAACAGATCTGTTCTCTTTTGAGGATGCGATCGCAATGGCCACCTCCATGGTGAGCGAGCCGCCCGTGATTAACCCGTGACTAAACAAAAAATATCTTCAGCAGTGAGACGCTGTGTGGAAAGAACTCCAAGTTCACTAAATTCCCTATTATTACAATGTGCACATTCTATACGTGATCGTGAAAATAAGGATTTGGCTCTGCTAGCATCAGACTATTAGACCAATAGATGGTGAGAGAGTCGTCCGCTGGCGGATTTTTCATAAAATCCTCTGATGGATTGTTAAAATTCATGATGCTAACTCAACGGCAACCGCGTTCTTATCATGAGCTTTCTGTTCATGATGCGATTGAATATCTCAATAGCGACTTAGATAAAGGGCTCACCGCAGAAGAGGTTGCCAGTCGCTACGAAACCTATGGCTGGAATGAGCTGCCTGTTAAGCCAGGGAAGCCTGCTTGGTTAAGATTTTTATTGCAGTTTCATCAGCCGCTGCTCTATATTCTGCTGATTGCTGGGGCTGTCAAAGCCTTTTTAGGGTCTTGGACCAACGCCTCGGTGATCTGGGGTGTGACGGTCATTAATGCGGTGATTGGCTATGTGCAAGAGGCCAAGGCAGAGGGGGCCATCGCCTCGCTGGCAAAAGCCGTCACGACAGAAACCACCGTCCTACGAGAAGGACAAATGCTGCGAGTGCCGTCTCAGGATTTGGTGCCAGGAGACATCGTACTGCTGACCTCAGGAGACAAAGTGCCCGCCGATCTGAGGCTCTTAAAAACTCGCAACTTGCAGGTAGATGAATCTGCCCTGACGGGGGAATCTGTGCCCGTTGAGAAATCTATTCAGTCCTTATCGCAGGATGCCATCCTGGCAGAGCGAGTAAACATGGCCTACGCCGGCAGCTTTGTCACCTTTGGCCAGGGCACCGGAATCGTTGTCGCCACGGCAGACACCACAGAAGTCGGGAAAATTTCTCAATCGATGGAGCAGCGAGTGAATCTGAGTACCCCCCTGACCCGTAAGTTTGCTAAGTTTAGCCACCTTTTGCTCTACGGCATTTTGACCCTGGCTACCCTGACCTTTGTGATCGGATTGGGTCAGGGAGAATCTTGGAGCTACATGTTTGAGGCTGCGGTAGCCCTGGCGGTTAGCGCCATCCCTGAGGGGTTGCCCGCCGTTGTGACCATCACGCTGGCGATCGGGGTAAATCGGATGGCGCGTCGGAATGCGATTATTCGCAAACTGCCTGCGGTTGAAGCCTTAGGCGGTGCGACAGTGATTTGTTCCGACAAAACCGGGACGCTGACCGAAAATCAAATGACGGTGCAATCGATCTATGCAGGGGCAGCTTATCGAGTCAGCGGCGGTGGGTACAGCCCCAAAGGCGAGATTGGGGTAGCGATGAATGGCGAGGTAACCAGCCCGTTTGAGGAGGGTTTGCCACCCGCCCTAGAAGCTTGTTTGATCGCCGGGGTGCTTTGTAATGACGCTCAACTTAAGCAAACTGGAGACAGTTGGTCAGTGGTCGGAGACCCCACCGAAGGGGCACTGATCACCGCAGCGGCCAAAGCCGATCTGAGTCAGGCTGGGCTGGCGGCGACAAACCCTCGGTTAGATTCAATTCCGTTTGAGTCTCAGTATCAATATATGGCCACCCTGCACGACGGTCACCCTCGCATGATTTACGTCAAAGGCTCGGTCGAAGCGTTGTTGGGCCGCTGTACCCAGATGATGGATCGCCACGGTCAAAAGATACCGCTTGCGCCAGCTCATGTTGAGAAAGTGGTTGACTCAATGACAGAGCAGGGGCTAAGAGTCCTGGCCTTTGCCCAAAAAGAGGTCGGCGGTCATCAGCATTCAATCGATCATGACAATATTAAAACAGGGTTAGTCTTTATTGGATTGCAGGGCATGATTGACCCGCCTCGCCCGGAGGCGATTGCCGCGATTCATGCCTGTCGCTCAGCCGGTATCCAGGTGAAAATGATCACAGGAGACCATATTGCCACCGCTCGGGTGATTGCCCAGCGGATGGGGATTCAACGGTCAGAGAAAGTTCTAGCCTTTGAGGGGCAGCAGCTGGCGGCGATGGACGATCGGCAGCTGGCTCAAGCAGTCGTAGAGGGAGACGTATTTGCCAGGGTCGCCCCCACCCAAAAGCTGCGGCTGGTCGAAGCGCTCCAGCTGAAAGGAGAAATCATCGCCATGACCGGTGATGGTGTAAATGATGCCCCCGCCCTTAAGCAAGCAGATATTGGCACGGCGATGGGCAAAGGCGGCACCGAAGTCGCCCGAGAAGCGGCGGATATGCTCCTGACTGACGACAACTTTGCGTCGATCGAAGCAGCGGTAGAAGAGGGGCGCACCGTTTATCAAAATCTGCGCAAAGCGATCGCATTTCTCTTGCCGGTCAACGGCGGTGAGTCGATGACCATTTTGATCAGCGCGCTACTGGCCAGAGATCTGCCGATTCTCTCGCTGCAGGTGCTTTGGTTAAACATGATCAACTCCCTCACCATGACTGTGCCCCTGGCCTTTGAACCTAAGTCAAACGGGCTGATGCAGCAACCTCCCCGTCATCCCCAAGAGCCGTTAATTACCCGGAATTTGTTGCGGCGAATTTTAACCGTTTCATTGTTTAACTGGGTTCTGATTTTTGGTATTTTCGAGTGGGCAAAAGCGACAACTGGAGATATTGCGATCGCCCGCACGATGGCCATTCAAGCGCTGGTGGCCGCTCGCATCGTCTATCTGCTCAGCATCAGTCAGTTAGGCAAGAGCTTGTTTAGCTACATCGGTCGCAAGTCTACCGCGGTCACCCATGCGCCGATCTTGATTGTGGGGATTGTGGGGGCGGTTGTGCTGCAAATTGTGTTTAGTCAGTGGTCGGTGATGAACACGCTATTTGAAACCGCACCGCTGACCTGGGGGCAGTGGCTGATCTGCTTGCTGCCGATGATACCGATGGTACCAGTAGCGATCTTGAGCAACCTTATCGATCCGTCGCAGGAAAAAGCGGTTGCCCATCGGTAGTTTTTGTATCTGTTCAACGTACTGACATTATCACTGTATAAGAGCGTGTTAACCCAACTCAAAGTCCCCCCTTTTTTCAAGGGGTATTTAGGGGGATCTCGGCTTGCCCAACGGGGTGGAGATCCCCCCTACCCCCCTTGAAAAAAGGGGGGACTAGAGGCAGAACTGACCAAGGCGTGCTTTAAATGTCGGTCAAAGCCCTATTCCTTCCTATGAGAATAAAGGTTTCAGGGAGCTTTAAAACAAATCTTAGCTTTAGAATTCTTCAAGAATATTAGATGGTGTAGGTAATCTTCTAATAGCCAATCGGGCGATGTAGAGAGCTGCAGCTACGGGCCAAAATAATCAATAGTTTTGTGTCTAATTAGAGTTTTTTTGGCCTAGATAAGGAACAGGATGTTTGAGCTTGCTGTCTGGAGTGTTGTTGTTGTCATTTTAGCGACCGGGGCGATTGGTGGCGGCTATTGGGTGAGTGAGCGGATTGTGGGGCACGAAGCGGCTCGTCGGAACCTGCGCTATGGGTGGCCATGGGTGATGTTGGGGTTTGCGATCGCATTCCTTACCTCAATGGCGTTCACTTACTGGGGTAATCTCTTAGGCTGGCGTTTCTTTCCCTTAATCTTGCCTTTACTGTTTGTGCTGGGCGTGGTTGGATGGCTGCTGAGCTGGCAATTTCGCAAACGCTCCGCAGGCGATCTGTTGCTCAACGCTGGTCGACCTCCCCAGAGTCGATTTCTTTTCTGGATTGGGCTGTTTGAGGTGGCGATGGCTATTTACATGACGGCGACTGCGCTGTTCAGACAAAGCTTATATTCTGAAGGGATGATTTTAAACCTCACAGGCGTCGTTTTCTGGTGGACGCTAGCTGCTTTTTTTCTTGCCCTCGGGTTGAGCAGACTCGAATTCAGAAAAAACGGGATTTGCTTTATGTATGCCTTTATCCCCTGGGTGCGAATGACATCCTATGGATGGGAAGCATCAAAATCAAATACGCTCACGATTCGACTCCAGTCTCGCCTGCCAGTCTTACCTAGTTTCATGAGCATCAGTGTGCCAGAGCGTCACCGCAGCGCTATCGATCGTATTGTCTCAGCGCTGGTGTGATCCGGCAGGTTCTCTCAAAGCGGTGAATAAACAATAGCCAAGGAGGCTAAAAAAATTAGCGTGTTCCTCGGCTATTGCTTTAGAGACTAGCCTCCGTGTTAGCCTTTAACGTAGGCTCCTCATGAACATAGGCCTCATGACAGCTCTGTATTAGCTCAGTCTCTTATTTGCGATGGTCGGCACCTATCGCTTTTCAGTGGAGAGATTGCTCTCAACTCGATTCCAAGCGTCTCGGGTGGCGTACTTAGCCTTGTTCCATTCCAGACGGCTGGCCCCTCGACGCTTTTCATAATCTGCCCTGAGATGCGGCTCTGCATCCACATAGGTCATATTTTGGCTAGCATAGGTGGGGTAGCCCTCATAGCCTGCGCGATAGGCATGGGAATAGTCTCGATCATAGTCATATTCTGACTCAACATAGTCGCGTGAGCGATAGTTGGTTCGCCAATACTCGTCTTCAACGGTGGGGTCAATTTTCTCGGCAACGCCTTTACCCGCCAGACCGCCTGCGACCGAGCCAACAACTGCACCGACGACTGCACCGACCGGCCCGCCGACTGCGCCGCCAACCACCGTTGCAGCTGCGCCCACGCCAGCTGCACCCACGCCGGTGCCAACCGGATGAGCCCCGTGCTCACCCGTAATTGGATCGGGGTTAGCGTCAGGATTATGCTTCTGATCTTTTTGATCTGCCATCGTTTCTTTAACCTCATGTAAAACAAAATAAACCCTGGCCACGTCCAGCTCTGCTGTTTGCCCCGCGAAAACCCAAGTTTTCGAACTGGATGTGGCTGATCTCTCTGCCAGCATAATCGCGGCATGCGATAGCTCTGTAAGGCGATTCCGGCATCAAAAGAGATATTTGTACAGTAGCTATTTTCCGTGGAGAGAAAATCGGGTTTAAGACAGAGATCTGTCAAAAGAGAAAAGTTCGCTTAGACTGCCCAAAGATAGAGACTCGGTCTTGCTAACATATTCCCTATGGCAGTCTTAATTAATGCAGCCCTCGCTGGGATGAGCACCCATTTCCAAGCTCACGGCTCACATGACCGCTGCCGTTGTCTGCTCGATTAGATAGTCAACCACGGCTCGACTGTCGCCTGTTGTTTTGTAAACCTGCCGCTGTCGCTGGGCGCTGTTGCCTTCAGCTATTATTTTTTCGAGCTGCTGACTAACAAAGGCCCAGTCGTGATGTTCTTCTAGGGCGGGGCGAATATTGTCAAGCAGCTGGTGAATTAAATCGGTTGCAGCAATCGACTGACCCGCTTGAAAATCGATCAGCTCACCCCCGGTACCATATCGGGCAGCCTGCCACATCGCTGCCTTGAGCAGCTCTGAGCGCACGTGTGGGTAGGGCTTGTTATCTCGAAAATCTCGATAGCAGGTTTGGGCCAGCGCGCGAATCAAACCGGCAAACATGACGGCTTCATCGACGGTGCCGCAGACGTCTGCCACGCGAAACTCAACGGTCGGAAACCTTTCAGAGAGGCGAATATCCCAATAAATCTTAGTCGGGTCGTCAGTAATGTCAGTGTCGATCAGCTGTTGGATCAGGCCTCGGTAGTCGTCATGATTTCTAAAATGCGGGGGTGGCCCTGCCGTGGGCAGGCGACACCACATCTCCATTCGATAGCTGTTGTAACCGGTATCGCGCCCCAGCCAAAAGGGAGAGTTGGCAGTCAGCGATAGCAGGGTGGGTAGCCAAACTCGGGCTCGATTGACCACCTCAACCGCCGCTTCTCGATCGGCGATGCCTACGTGCACGTGGCAGCCAAAAATAATCATCTCTCGGATCAGCTGCTGTAAAACTTCGTCGAGCTTGCGGTAGCGTTCCTTAGAGGTGATTTTCTGCTTTTGCCACCGCGAAAAGGGATGGGTGCCTGCGGCTGCGATCGCAAGTCCGTGCTCCTGTGCCGCCACCATAGCCGATCGCCTTGCCTGGATCAGCTCTCGACGCACGTCATCCAGGGTGTGGCAAATGCCGGTTGCAATCTCAACCTGACAGCGATGCATTTCATACAGCAGATCTTGGGGTTGATCATCATGCTGGTTAGCATCAATCAGCTTGCCTGACTTACCTGCAAGCTCCCGCGTTTTAGGATTTATAATCTGATATTCTTCTTCTACGCCTATCGTAAAAGCGTTTGCATCTGACATAGGTTGATGCCTGCTGGGGTTAGCTGCTTCACATAATAACAATATGCCTGTCGCGCTCATTCGTCCCTCTCTCCCAAGTGATATTGTCCCCCTGACTGAGCTGTACAACGACTATATTCTTAACACCACAATTACCTTTGACATCACTCCCTACGCCGTTGAGCAGCGCCGAGTAAACTGGTTTGCCCACTACGGTCAAACCGGTCGGCATCGACTGTTTGTGGCCGAGCTTGAGGGTAAACTCCTCGGTTACGCCACCAGCAGCCAGTTTCGCGCCAAAGCCGCCTATGACACCTCAGTTGAGACCAGCATCTATCTGCACCCCGACGCCCAGGGGCAAGGGCTCGGCACGCGGCTATATGACACCCTGTTTGCCGCCCTCAAATCTGAAGACGTGCATCGCGCCTATGCGGGCATTACCTTACCCAACCCCAAGTCAATTGCCCTGCATCAAAAATTTGGCTTCCAAAGCGTTGGATATTATCGAGAAGTTGGGCGCAAATTTGACCGATATTGGGATGTGGAGTGGTATGAGAAGGCGTTGGGGTGATTGGGGGAAGGGGGAAAGGCGAAGGGCGAAGGGCGAAGGGGGAAGGGGGAAAGGCGCTAGCGTAGCCATGCCCGATAGGGCTATAGGGGGAAGGGGGAAGGAATCGTAGGATGGGCTGAGCTTTCGATCCATTTAACTATTCGCCAACTCGTATAAACCTGCGAGCCTATCAAAGCTGCTCTGGAAGGGTCACCGTTATTGATTGACCAATTCGCTCAGCGTGACAACCTCGAGCCCCTTGCGTTTGAGCACGGGCAAAACCTGCTCTAAGACTTTGACAGTGCGATCGCCCCGGTTATGATCGCCGTCATGCAAGACAATCACATCGCCCGATTTTACTTTAGTGAGGATAAACCAGGTCGCAAAGCCAACCCAGGGCAGATGAGTGTCATAAGGAAAAATAGAGCCCAGGGCAAGCCGGTAGCCGTGGCGCTGGGCCGTCTCTACCATCGTGGCACTATACCAACCCATCCCAGGGCGCAGCCACCGCAGCGGGAGCAGATCGTTGACCCAGGGTAAAAGCGTCTTCTCAGTAGCCAGTAAATCAGCCTCAAACTCAGCCGACGACAGGCGAATACTGGCCTCGTCTTCGCCCATGTGGTGACCCAGTTCGTGCCCCGCTGCAGTGATGCGCGCTAGGGCTGCCTCGTGCCCAGGCACATAGCCGCCGATCATAAAAAAAGTGGCCCGACTCCCATGGCGATCGAGCACCGCCAAGATCGCCTCAGTCGTTTCATCATGGGGGCCATCGTCAATGGTGAGGGCCACCTTAGGCTGGTTAGTGTCAACAAAGTACATCGCCCCTGGGTTCAACTGCCCTGCCAGCGACAGTAGCCACCTGGGCTGCCAAAGCACCGTAGCGACAAGGACTACAATCATCAGTCCGATTGCGAGCATCTTTCGATATCTCTGAGTCAGGGTAGCCAATACGGTTCGCTGTTGTTGAGGTAACCGACCGCTAGTAGACCGTCTCATCTTCCTTTTGCCAGGCCGGGTCAACTAAACAGATAAACACCAGCGGCACCTCCCCACAGTTGCGAATAAACTGTACCGCATTGGGCGGAATATAAACCGCATCGCCGGGTTCTACCCGCTGCTTTTCGCCGTCAATCGACATCTCACCCTGACCGCTGAGCAAGTAGTAAACCTCTGAGGTGGTCAGCGAGTGGGGGGTAGACGTTTTGCCCACGGGTACAGCGGCATGGGCCAGGCTGTAGCGCAGCTCGATAGGCTGCTTATCAGGATGCAAGAGCTCTCTCAGCAGCGTGCCATCTCCCGCGACGAATTCCTCACAGTCCATCAATTTTCGAATCAGCATGCGGTGAGCTCCCTAATAAAAAAGCCTTCTTACTAGAAGGCTAACTCAGTCAAATAATATGTACCCGTCTCGAAAACACAGTTGGTTTCGACTTCGCTCAGTCAACTGTGCTAGCCAGCGTCCCCTGAGCGAAGTCGAAGGCGGCGCTTACAATGGGGTACTACATTCGGATTGGGGACTTAGATAATCCAGTTCAAAATGGAGGTAATGATCGACAGTAGAAACGCACCGATGATCGCGCTCCAAATACCCCAGCGGAGTCTAAAACCCTCAACCAGTTTGGCAGATAGACCAAACAAAAGAATATTGACCAGCAACCCACCCAATGTCACCAGCCAAAGCAGCTGGCTGAGTACAGGAATGTTGAACAGAAAAGCAACAATACCGTTGAGTACGCCGAAAACCAAAGCTGTGATAGCTGTCTTGCCAAAGCTATCAGACTCTACGCCCACGGGTAGATAGGTAATAATCACAAAAGCAATTGTGGTGATGAGCCACGTAAAGATGAAGGGGACTAACCAATCCATACCAAAAACTCCTTACCGTTTTTATCCTTGAAGTGTGTGCGTGCTAAATCCGTATTCTTACGTAAATAACTGACTGGGAGTATACCAGAGTTTTCTTTGTCAAGAGTTAAAGCTCTATTAAGTGACCAGGTTGGATTTACCTAAACCTACAGCGGATTGGCAAGATCTGTTGGTGATTCTGATTGTTTGTTGATTGTTTGTTAAGTGTATATCGGGTTGCTAAAGTTGGTATCTTACGGCTAATTGTCTACACCTTACTTACCACGACTTAACTGTGTCTAACCCTTCTCAATATTTGGTAACAACTGATTGGCTGGCTCAGCACCTCGATAGGCCCCAGCATGAGCCCCAGCATGAGCCTCAGGTGGTCGTGGTAGACTGTCGGTTTTCGCTACCTGAGCCAACGCTGGGCTGGCAGCAGTATCAAGCAGGGCACATCCCAGGGGCGCACTATCTAGATCTTAATCGAGATTTGTCGAGTTCTGTGCAGACCCACGGCGGCCGTCATCCGCTCCCTGACTGGGGGCAGTTTGTCAAAACCCTCAACCGGCTGGGCATCCAGTCTAGCCCGCCCACTCGGGTGGTCGCCTACGATGATTCTCGATTTGCCTTTGCGGCGCGACTGTGGTGGATGCTGCGCTATCTAGGCCATGACCATGTGGCAATTTTGGATGGCGGTATCGGCGCATGGCGGGCGGCAGGGCTGCCCCTGAGTCAAGACCTGCCGACGACGACGCGCTCGGGCCCGTTTACCCCTCAGCCTCGCTCTGATTGGCTGGTGGATATTGACGCAGTGCGGCATCGCTCAAAGACTGCGTTATTAATTGACTCGCGCTCTGCTGAACGATTTCGGGGTGAAGCGGAGCCGATTGATCCGATTGCGGGGGCGGTGCCCGGCGCGGTAAATGCCTTTTGGAAAGAGGTGACTGACGACTCAGGACGGCTCAAATCGGCGGCAGCGCTGGCTGAGCACTGGCGGATGATTGATGATGCCGACAGTGACGCCGACAGTGACACCGACAGTGACGCCGACAATGACACCGACGAGGTAATGGTTTACTGCGGCTCTGGGGTGACCGCCTGCGTTAACTTGTTTTCTCGAGTGATGGCGGGTAAACCCATGGGCAAGCTCTACCCTGGCGGCTGGAGCGACTGGTGCTCGTATTTGGTTTAGCAATCTTGGTTTAGCAATCTTGGTTTAGCAATCTTGGTTAACAAAAAACATGGCCATTCGCATCTACGGCAACCGTGCCATTAAAACGCTGTCAGGGCAGGCGACTCGACCCACGTCGGCTCGGGTGCGAGAGGCGCTCTTTAATATCTGGCAGGGGCAAGTAGACGGCTGTCAGTGGCTCGATCTGTGTGCGGGCAGCGGCGCGATTGGGGCAGAGGCGCTTTGTCGGGGGGCAGCGCGGGTGGTGGGCATTGAGCAGTCGGCGGCGGCCTGCCGGGTGATTCGAGAAAATTGGCAGAAGGTGGCTAGGCCTGAGCAGCGGTTCGACCTTTGCAAAGGGGGC
>JBCBZL010000145.1:0-11411 GCA_039815385.1 Cyanobacteria bacterium P01_A01_bin.114 | reverse complement strand
GAGTGGGCTTCAGGATGCGCCTTAACTCTCCGACTTGTATATACACGGTAGCCCAAAATTGGGAAGAGGGGCTGGGGGACGCAGAGCTTTGCTCTTCTCACAGAGTGGGCTACCGGGATATTCACTGCGGGGATGTTATTAACGTGCAGTCGCCTAAGCGTGGCTATAAGCGGCTATAACAGTGGTCATAACATCAGAGGCCACAATATAGGAAGTCAAATCAGATAATAAAATCACATGATAAACATCTGGGCATCCACGTCTGTTGTGGCCTTAATCGTGCGGCTCTGCACAAAGGCATTGGGGTTTGTATCTGACTCCAGCCGTCCGTCTACCAGATTAATAATTCGATCCGCCACATCCAAAATGCGATTGTCGTGGGTGACCATCAGCACCGTGCAGCTTTCTTCGCGGGAGAGCTGATGCAACAAATTCACCACATCGCGGCCTGACTTTTTATCGAGGGCGGCGGTGGGTTCATCTGCCAGCACCAGCTTGGGATGATTGACCAGGGCACGGGCGATCGCAACCCGTTGCTTTTGGCCCCCCGACAGAGACTTAGGCTTGTAATCGACCCGGTCGGCCAGCCCCAGCTGTGTGAGAATATCCACCGACTGTTCTCGCTTAGTGGCAAAACGCCCGGTCAGCTCCACTGCCATCTCCACATTTTGGTTAGCGGTTAACGACTCAAACAGATTGTGGGCCTGAAAGATAAACCCAATGTTGCGGCGCACCGCCACCAGGGCCGAGTTGCCCAGCCCCACCAGCTCTTGACCGAGCACCTGCAGGCTGCCCTCTTGCAAGGTGCGCAGCGCCCCAATCAGCGTTAGCAGTGTGGTTTTACCCGACCCAGACGGCCCTGTAAGAATCACAATTTGCCCCTGAGGCAGATCCAAAGAAATATCGAACAGGACCTGTTTGCACAGGTCGCCCGCCCCAAAGGAAAAGTTGAGATTGCGAATCTCGACCGCGAGCGGCCCTTGGGTCAGGACGTTCGAGACAGAGCTGGGTCCAGAGCTGGGCATGGGGTTAGCCTCCAAAATTAGTCTCCAAAATTAGCCTCCAAAATTAGCCTCCAAAAACATCGGCAGGGTCAGTAGACTGGACTCGACGGACTGCGATCGCACCCGACACCAGACACATCACAAAGGTCATCACCAGCAGCGTTAGCACGCGACTCGTCGTCATTTGAAAGAAGAGCCCGGTGGCGTTACCGGTCATCTTGTAGAGCAGCCCGCTGATCAAAAAGCCGGGGATGAAGCCGCATACAGAGAGAATCAGCGCCTCCTGCATCACCACGTTAAAGAGATAGTTGTTTTTATACCCCATCGCCTTGAGGGTGGCATACTCTGCCCAATGATCGGCCACGTCGGTATAGAGAATTTGGTAAACCAGAATAATACCCACCACAAAGCCCATGCCCGTCAGCAGCGTAAACACAAAGCCAATGTTGGTGTTTTCTTGCCAGTAGCGCCGCTCTCGATCAACAAAGCCGCCGTCTCCGGTTTTGGGCAAGACTAAAACATCATTGGGCAGGCTGTCCCGAAGTTGTTCAACCATCCGCGCGACCGAGACCCCCGGCTCTAGCTTGACCACCCCCACATCGGCGGTGGCAAAGCTGCGCTCGTCTTCCTCGGGGCCGCGATTGGCAAAGTAGCGCAAAAAGTTTTGGTCGCTCATGATCAGGTTGCCGTTGCCTGAGGCAAAATCAGTCCCCAGGCTAAAGGTGCCCACAATGCTGATGCGGCGATCGGCCAGCTCGGTGACCACCCCAGCCTCAGTAGGGCCCACCTCGGGGCGGGCTTTGGTGTCGATTAGGGCCGTGTTGGGCATCTGTAGCGCCCTCAGGTGAGGCTGAATCTCGGGCAGGGGCAAGATTGGCTCGGTCAGATTAAACGCGATCACCCGCACAAAGCGCGTGTCTCGGGTGATCGGGTTTTTCCACTTAGCGTCGCTGATGTAAATCGGATAGGTGTCGGCTACCCCCTCAAAGGCCTGGGCCTGGTAAAGCCGCCGCCGCGCAAACGAGCGAGGCACAAACATATTGGTCTTGAGGCGATTGATAATAATAATCTCGCCGTTGAGCTGATTGAGCAGCTGCAGCTGACTATCGTACAGGGCATTCATAAACCCTGAGAAGACAAACATCAGCATGACCGCAAAACCCACGCCCGCCAGCGAGGTGGCAAATCGCTTACGATCATGGGTGAGGTTGAGCCAGGCCAGGGGAATTCGCTTAAAAATTCGCTTCTGTCTAAGCATACGGGGCCTCCTCAAAAGACCTCGGCAGGATCGGTGGCAATCGCCTTGCGCACCGAGATCAGCCCCGACACGCCGCACATCACAGCGGTCATGATCAAAACCAGCACCACGCGGCTCAGGGTCATCTCCATGGGTAAAGTGCCCGCCGTGGCCCGAACAGTTAGGGTATAGAGCCCCAGAGCAATGATCAAACCAGGAACATAGCCCATGGCCGCCAAGAGCAATGCCTCTTGAAGTACCACGTTAAACAAATATCGGCTGCGGTAGCCCATGGCCTTCATGGTGGCGTACTCGGGCAGATGATCGCGGATATCGGTAAACAAAATCTGATAGACAATCACGATGCCCACTAAAAAGGACACCAGCACCCCCAGGCCAAAAATAAAGCCGATGGCCGTGGCCTGGAGCCAGTAGTTTTTGTCATGCTCGATGATCGCAGCTTTGGTATAGACATCCACATCTTCGGGCAGCAGCTCACGAATAGTTTGGACGGTTTTCTCGACATTGGCCCCCGGCTCAAGCTTAATCAACCCCATGTCGATCACCTCTAACGTGCGGGGCGAAAAATAGCGAATAAAATTTTGATCGCTCATGATGGCGGTGCCATCGGCGGCAAACCCACCCCCCAGCTCATACTGACCGGCGATGGTGACCCGCCGCTGGTCGGCCTCGGTTTTGGTGCCAACTGCCTGGGGGCCAAACTCAGGCCGAGACAGCCGATCGATAAACACCACGTCGCGCTGGGCCAGTCGCTGTCGAGAAACCGGGTCTTGAAACTCTGGCATTAGAAAAACCGGATCGTTGGGGTTGATCGCATACACAAACATGGCCCGACTTTCGCGGGTTTCGGGGTTACGCCAAAGAATATATTCGCTGTACAGCGGCATGGCGTGCTCGACCCCTTCGACCCCGGCCACCTGGTAGAGGCGCTCTCGAGGAAAAACCTCGGTGGTGCTAATTTCAAGCGACTGGGGCGACATTAAGAAGATATCGGCGTTGAATTTTTCATAAAAATTGGTGGTGGTGTTGAGCAGCGCCCCCAAAAAACCCAGGTTCATGAAAATCAGCAGCGTGGCAAAGGCCACCCCTGCGATCGCAACCCCCAAACGCGTCCGTTCGTGCAGTAAATTAAGCCAGGCAACCGGAACCCGTCGCATCACTTCTCGCTTGCTTTTGCAACCACGTCCACATCGATCAGCACGTCGACCTGTAGATTGGTCAAGCCGCTCACCGCGTCATCTTGATCAACCGCAATGGTTACCTCGGCCACCCGCGCATCGGCATTGGCGGCTGGGTCATCATCCAGCACATCATTTTTGGCGATTTGCAAACCGACCTTCTCCACCGTACCCGTGAGGGTTTCTTCAAAGGCCCCGTTGCGGCTCACGATTGTGACCGTTTGACCGGTCTCAACCAGCCCCACATCAGTTTCATAGACCTCAGCAATCACCACCATTTCATCGGTGTTGCCCATCACCAGCAGGGGCTCTGGCTGCTGGGTCGATAGCGCCTCCCCCGGTTCAAGGATGGTTTCGATGATTTGGCCAGACGTCGGGGCGGTTACCGTCGCCAGGGCCAATTTTGCCTCAGCCAGGGCTAAATTCCGCTCAGCCGAGGCGACCCCTGCTTCAACCCGAGCCAGCTGCCGATCGGCTTCGGCGGCGGTCACCTGGGCAGACGCTGTGTCTAAATCAGCCGTCTGGTCAGCTTCTAATCGTGCCAGGCTAGCCTCGGCGCTAGCAATATCGCGCTGTAGCCGGGTGACCTCTGTCTGCTGGCGATCAAACTCCTGACGGGAGACCGCCCCCTGGTTATAGAGACCTTGAATGCGGTCGAGGTCAAGCTGGGCCAGGTTGAGCTGAGATTTTAAACTGGCCACCGTCGCTGCCTGGGCCTGAATCGCCGCCGTCATCGGAGCCTCAGCTTTGCCGATGCGGGTGTTGGCTTCTTGAATGCGAGCCGTCCCCACCTGACTCTCGGCATCGAGCTTGTTGCGGGCTTCAATCAGCTGGCTCTCGGCATAGTCTCGCTCTGCCTTACGCACCTCATAAATATCTAAATAGGCTAGCACCTGGCCTTCGGTGACTCGGTCGCCTTCGTCTATCAGCAGCTGACTGAGCACGCCGCCGTCTGATGCCGCCACATCGATGATGCCCCCTTTGGGCTCAATCCGCCCGAGGGCAGAGACGCTAACCCGCTGAGGTGGGGGCTGGGCCGCTTCTTCTCGGGCGGCCTGCCGCGACTGCATCAGGTTGCGTACGGCCAGGGTCGAAACCACGCCCCCCACGAGCAAAATACCGAGGGCAATCCAGAGGGTTGGATTTTTGAGCGGTTTACGAATGGGGGTCATAGGTAGAAGCGGCGACTAGACTCTGCATTTCACCTTAAATTATAAGGAATTCTATTTCAGCCTAAACCGTTTAGTTTACTAGCTGCATCATCAGCACTTCCCAAACCAGGCGAGGTTGGACGTAGCTGAGCAAATACTTGCGAGATTGTTCAAACTGTTTAAGCAGGCCGCTGACGTGTGCAGATAGCGCCTTTTGCCAATGGTGCTGTTGCAGATAGTCGAGCAGCCAGAGCTGGGCCTCGGTATCCAGGGTCTGGGTAATTTGGCGGGCCACTTCTAGCGCTTCGCGGCGCGATCGCAGCGGCTGGGTGACCTGCTCAATCAGCCCCTCAGGCAGCGCCTGCAGCTGCTGCCAGCTTGCGATCGCGGCCCCTGGGCTGCCCTGGGCCAGGGTGAGGATCTCGGGCGATTTTAAAATCTCAGCGTGGCCGCTGTGGGTCAGCACCTGGGCGATCTCATCCGGGGCCAGGCGCACAAATGGAATGGTTTGGCAGCGAGAAATCAGCGTGGGCAGCAGCGCCTGCTGGTCAGCGGCAATCAAGATCAGCGTGGCTTTACCTGGCTCTTCTAACGTCTTGAGCAGGGCATTGGCGGCGGCCTCGGCCATCAGCTCTGCGGTTTCGATCACCACCACGGCTCGCGGCACCTCCAGCGGGGGCGTGCTCAAAAATCGGGCCACTTCGCGAATTTGCTCCAGGCGGATTTTGGGTAACCCCTTACGCTTGAGCCCGGCCTCAGCGGCGGCATTGGCCGTGAGCCGCTGCCCCTGGTGCAGATAGGTGGGCTCTACCCAAAGCAAATCGGGATGGTTGCGAGCGGCGATCCGCCGCCGCAGGGCAGCCGAGTTTGATTGACTAAACAGCAGCTCAGCAAAGGCTGTGGCGGCGATCGCCCGGCCCACCCCCGGTGCCCCCACAAATAAGTAACCAGGGGCCACGCGCTGACGGGCCACAGCCTGGGTCAGCAGAGCCACGGCCTGGGTCTGGCCAATTAAGCGCTCAAAAGGGTTGATGGCAGGCGGGTTTAAGGAAGCGGATACCATGTTTGCAGGGCGGTGGTCACCACCGATCTTATCTTGTCTGCCACCGCATCGATGCTGTCGCTGCCGTCAATGCTTACAAACCGATGGCTGTGCTGCTGGGCCAGGGCCTCAAACCCAGTCTGGACTCGTTTGTGAAACGCGATCCCCGACTTTTCGATGCGGTCGGCCTGCCCGCGCGATTTCATCCGACTGAGGCCCGCTTCTACATCTAGCCTGAGCCAGACGGTGAGATCGCTCTCTAAGCCCCCCGTGGCAATCTGGTTGAGGGTTTCGATCAGGGCCAGGTCGAGCTGGCGGCCATAACCCTGATAGGCTACCGTCGAGTCGGTGTAGCGATCGCAAATCACCAAATATCCCTCTTTCAAGGCTGGACGGATCATCGCGTCAACGTGCTGGGCGCGATCCGCCGCATAGAGCAGCAGCTCGGTCCGATCTTGCGGGGTGCTGTCTGCCGGGGGATGCAGCAGCAAATCACGAATTGACTGCCCTAAGACGGTCCCCCCCGGCTCTCGGGTCGAGAGAATGCCCTGGATCGGGTGGTGCGATCGCAGCTGTGCCCACAAGTCACTCTCAGGCAGCCACTCACACAAACGAGCCAGCTGGGTCGTCTTGCCACACCCCTCTATCCCCTCAAAAACGATCAGTTTGCCAATCATGATCCCAAGGTAGTCTCTATACTTTCACCCTACAGCCCCGCTGAACCCTATTGCCTGTCCCACTTGTGGTATCAGCGTTCCCTGGCACAAACCAGGCGCAGGCTAACGACAGCGGCATAGGCGCTTGCGCCTGAGTGTTCTTAACTACAGGCGGCAGCCCCCTTGCGTCACGATCCCCGTCTATGGTTTAAGAAAGTTACCCGCACCAAGGGGAAGGGGAAGGGGGTCACACCCATTGCCTGCATAGTTGCCTTGGTAAGCTAAGGTGGTCTGGATAAATTCCCGCAGCTATATCAGTCCAGGTTCGTTTATGAGGCCACAAACGATTTGCTAGAGTCAATCAGGCAATTTTCGAGCCGCCCATGCTCTCGCTTTTATGGTCTCGCCAGCTTGTAGTCTCGCCAGCTTGTAGTCTCGCTATTTCCAGTAGGAATGGCCTGCCAAAAGATAATCTGTTGAGCAAATTCATCGCTCGCGGTTAGCCCTGTAGATTGGCTTAAAAGATTCCTGAAATTTTTACACTTAGATGAAAAGGTAAGTTTAGATGCAGACAGCTTGCGCTTAATACTTAGATAATCATCTCATATTTGATATGGATGCGCTTTTCAGCGAGTATGGATGTTAGATAGGTATCAATGCTTACCGTTTTTCGCTTGCTGTTTTTTGACTGTGTTTCCTCCTCAATTCCACTGAAACCTTTGTTGTGAAGTAGATTGGTTCCTGAACACTCTATGGCCCGGTATACCAATTTCTTAATGACCGTTACGCCAGCAAACAGCCTACGTCAGGCCCTTGCTAGCGTGCTTGAGGCGTGCGGCCTAAACCTGATCTATGAGGCCTCTGACTACATAGTGGCGAAAGAAAAGCCCGGCAATGTGTCTTATAGTCAGCTGGCGACTGTAGAGGTATTAATCAGCTCTACGGTGACCCAAGAGCCTTCGTCAACCATTAACCTGGTTGTCAAGAACGAAGAGCTCCCCTTAAAAATTAACAATCACTGTCAACAGGTGTTTGAGCAGGTCAACGAAGCGATTGCCAACGCCAGTCATTAGCAAGGGGGTTGGGGTTCCCAACCCTGGCAGGTCTGAGGGTCAGCCCTCTTCGCTCTCTTCGTCAATCATATTGGGGCTGATTAAGGTGATATCAAACTCATCGAGGGGTGTCGCTGAGGTCGTGTCCCGCTTGAGCTGATAGTAGATAGCTCGTGCCTGGGGGCCAAACACAATCTCATCTTCATTTTTGAGATCGTGGGCTTGAAGCTTGCGACCATTGATGAGCATGCCATTGGCGCTGGGCTTGCCCTTGAGATTGCCATCAACAACCCGGTAGTAAAATGACTCGTCATCTCTGGGCAGCTGCACTAAAGTTGCATGGTGACGAGACACAAACTGAGACGCCAAGCGAATATCGCACTTGGGATCGCGCCCTATCGAATAGACAGAGCCGTCGAGAATAATTTCTCGCCTTCCCTGACTGTCTTCGATAATAAGAATACAGCTAAGCTTTGACTCTGAAGACATGCTTAATTACTAAAATAGAAAAAACTAACTCATCCAAACTTCCAGAATGCACCCGCTGCAAGATCATTCTGTATGTGATATCTACCGGAGATAGAGCTGATGGAGATAGAACTGGTGGGGTATAACTGACGCAATCCCCTTCCCTAGGGCTATATCCTAGATCTGTACCTCAATAGACAACCGCTATAGGCCCCTATTACAGGCACCTACATAAGATTACCCAGATTCTAATTTTCGCGCGCAATCCCGCTTTATGCAACGGTAAGTTAGCTCGGTGATTAGAACAGTCTCCAGAGAGGGTCGGTCAGATAACCGGGTTAGGTCAAAAATGATACAGTGAAAGGGTCGTTTTTCGACTCTAAAGAGGCCCAAAAGCTTCGTGGCGGAGCCGTCTGAGTAGCCAGTCGTAGCGCACTATGCCGAGCTCCCACCTATTTTCCATTTCTAGATTGTGCCCCACCCCGTCAGCCGACTGTGGCACCTGCTTAAGTGTGCCCCGCAGTCGAATGGATAGCAGCGTAGATATTGCTTCGTAAAAGCGGGCGGCAAAACAAATATCTTGCTTGAGTTTGACCGCCAGCTGATCTTTTGGAATCGCTAGCACCAAACCGGGCTCAACCGCTTGTACCGTAGCAGAAGGAGCATAGCCGTCGATAAAAGACATCTCTCCAGCCACGTCACCGCTACTCAAATGGGCAACCGGGTGCTGCAATGCGTGCTTAGCAAATACGGCAAATGCCCCTTCCAAGATCAGATAGATGGCATTGCTCGGTTGGCCTGCTTCGATGAGAGCCTCACTGGGTTTTACCTTGCGACGCTGGCTAATCGTCACCAGCCAATCAATGTCATCATCGTCAAGGGTACCTAAGATGTAGTGAACGCGCTTCATTGGGTATTGACAGATAGGGTCTATAGGTGGTTACGAGGCCTGACAGTCCGCTTTACAGTATGGTAGTTTGCCGTCCTCAGGACAAATCACAAAAATTATTGAAAAGTTATCTAAAGCATCCAGAGCTGACTCCTCTTTCTCCAGAGAAAACAGCATGATTCTAAAGAAAACAGCATGATTTCAGAGAAAATAGCATGATTGGCCAGCGCTTTCTCCATCAGGACAGCATTATCCAGCGCTTTCTTCACCAGGACAGCATTATGATGCACGCCCTGCTCTTCGGTCAAAGTTTGACGCTTTCGTCTCTGCGCTCAGAGGTCAAGGGGGCAGACGCGCCTCTTTTAGAAACCAGTCAGGCTTCTCCTGTATGGGTTGAAGCTGGGGATCAGGGGGCGGCGCTGCTGTTTGATTACGGTGCTGTCGCGCTGATGGGGCTCTCCCCCGTTGAAGAAGCCCGGTTTTTGGCTGACTTAGCGTCTGTCATGACTGCCCCCTTTGAGACACCAGAATCGGAGCGGGTGATCTTAAAGCGAGAGCCCCACAGCTCGGGCAAGGTGGACGGAGACAAAATTTTGCTGGCGGCGTTTGACGGCCCCCGACTACAGATTGTCGCTAACGTGTTGGCCAAAAGCGTGGTGTTAGCCAAGTATGAGATGGAAGCCGCCGCCGTCTTTGAGCAAATTGAGCCGTTTGCGGTGAGCTTGCAAAAAACCAGGTGGCGGCAGCGACAGCAGGGGCAAGAGCTTTTGCAGCAGATTGGCAATGCCCTGCTCATTCAAAATAAGCTGGTGGGCCAGGCGGCTATTGTAGACAAGCCTGAGCTGCTGTGGGAATATCCTGAATTTGAGCGTCTCTATCTGCGGGTAGAAGACGAATATGAAATTCGTGAGCGCCATCTGGTTTTAGAAAAAAAGCTGGATTTGGTGTCACGTACGGTGGAAACTGCCCTAGAGCTCCAGCGGCAAACGACCAGCCTGCGGCTGGAGTGGTATATCGTTATTCTGATTGTTCTGGAGCTGCTACTGTCGCTCTATGAGCTATTTATCAAAGGTTAGTAGATGTGAAACCCCACGCCCTTCGGCATCGGGGGGGAGTCTAGAAAGATTGTGTATCGGCCAGTGGTCTAAATCAGGCGGCAGGCCAAATAGCAGACCAGACCAGCCACCTAAAAGCTGAAATACCGGAGAAGATAACCCGTGGGAACTGTGATCGAAGTTGATCAGCAAACATTTGCAGCCGAGGTGCTGCAACGCTCAGCGGACACAGTCGTGCTAGTAGACTTTTTTGCCCAGTGGTGTGGACCGTGCAAGCTGCTAGGTCCCCTACTTGAAAAGCTGGCAGGTGAGTATGACTTTGTCTTGGCCAAGGTTGATATTGATCAAAATCCAGAGCTGGCCAATACCTACGGGGTAGAAGGGGTTCCTGATGTTCGAAGGGTCAGCGATGGCACGGTGTCTGAGGGCTTTGTCGGCGCACTCGACGAGGCTCAACTGCGATCGCGACTGGCCCAGCTGGGCATTTCGTCTGGCTTAGAGCGAGGTCTGGCCGAATTTGCTCGCCTGCGAGCAACCGGAGACAAACCTGCCATCGCCAAGATCCTCAATCAGCTGATCGGGCAGTACCCAGAAAGCGCCGAGCTGATGCTGGCCGCAGCAGACTATCTCATCGCCCACGACCGCCTCGAAGATGCCCAAAAACTGATTGGCCAAGCCGCCCTCCGAGCCCCCCGTGAGCTCAATAACCGCGTAGAGGGCATGAAATCTTTACTGAACTTTAAGCAGGCCCTCGCCCAGCCTCCAGCGGAAACAGAGCCAGACAAAACCTATCGAATCGCCTGTAAAGCAGCGGTTGACCGAGACTATGAAACGGCCCTCACCACCTTTTTAGCAATTGTGGAGAATAACGCTGGCGATCGCAAAGACGCCGCCCGCAAAGCCATGATCGGCATTTTCAACCTGCTGGGCGACGATAGCGACCTCACCCGCACCTATCGAAAAAAGCTGATGCAGGCGCTGTATTAGGGAAGGCAAAAAAAAGGAAAGGGGAAAGGCGAAGGGGGAAAGGCGAAAGGGGAAAGGCGCTAGCGCAGGCTAAAGCCCGAGGGGGATTCAAGAAAAGCGCAGTAGACCTCTCAAGAGGCGAGTAATTGTCTCCCCAAAAAGCGCAAAAAGGCGAAGGGGAGTGGCCCCTTCGCCCTATAGCCCTATCGGGCATGGCTGCGCTAGCGCCCTTCGCCCATTAAAAACGTTTCAGCTTTACCGAAGCCCCTATAAACCTACGCTACGGCCTGCTCCACCTTCGCAGTCAGCTTCTCATAGGTGGCGCGCATCTTCAGACCGACCAGCACCTGGAATAAGCCGCTGCCGTTCTTGGAGCCCGGATACTCGCGGTGCTTAAGCAGCAGCTCGGTCATTTCGCCGTAGGTCTTGGTAGACAAATTACTCAAGTGCTGCTCGATGTAAATCAGCTCCTCGAGACGATCAAACTGACCATCGACCTCTAACACCGACACCTCATTGCCAAAATAGCTATCGGGGCCATAGTGCATGCGAATGCCTGGGTAAGAGCAGGTCAACTTACGACCGCAGGGAATCCAGTCAATGGTGGCCGAGATGTTATGGCAACGCTTACAAAAATTAATCTTTTCCCTTAGATTGGAAAGCGCATTAGCCAAATGATTGGTCTGTTCCTT
>JBCBZL010000309.1:0-5892 GCA_039815385.1 Cyanobacteria bacterium P01_A01_bin.114 | reverse complement strand
CTGACCGGATTGTTAATCTCGTGAGCAACCCCCGCCACTAGCTGACCCAAGCTAGACATTTTTTCACTTTGGATCATGTGAGTCTGGGTGCGCTTCAGATGCCGTAGAGTAGTTTTCAGGGTTTTGGCCTGGCGCTTCAATTCGAATTCAGCCGCTTTGCGATCGCTGACGTCGTTTTGTAACCCCATAAAGTGGGTAATGTGCCCCTGAGCGTCAAAAATCGGTGCGATGGTCAGTTCGACCCAAAATAAACTGCCATTCTTGCGATAGTTGCGCAGCGTCACGGTAAAACGACGACCCTCCGCTAAAGCGGCTCGAATCTCATCAATTTCAGGTTGTGCATCGTCATCACCCTGCAAAAACCGAAAATTTCGACCTAACACTTCATCAGCGGTATAGCCAGTCTGCTGTTCAAAAGCAGGATTGACATAGGTGGCTGGTAGATCTGGCTTTTGGGCATCTGCAATCACGATCCCAAAAGGGCTGACTGCAATTGCCTGGTCTCGAAGCGAGAGTGCCGCTTCAGCTGCTTTACGGTCGGTAATATCTTCAATCACGCCTAAAATACCGTTGACCTGGCCAGCTTCGTCATGCAGCGGAATCTTGCTCGTGCTCAGCCAGGCTCGTCTGCCATCTGCTTGGAGTTGGGGTTCAATGATATGCAAGTCTGGCGTGTTGCTATCCATGACACGGCGATCGCAGCTACGAAACCAGTCCGACTCTTCTTGCTGCCAGGGCATGTCGTAGTCGTTTTTGCCGACCAGTTGAGCCGGGTGCTCAAACCCTGCAATTTTTGAAAAATGTCGATTGCAGCCCTGATAGACGCTGTCGAAATCCTTCCAAAAAATAGCGAAAGGAATGCTGTCGACAATCTGCTGTAAGACTTGCTTTGCCCGATAAATGTATCTATCGGTCTGCTTGTGATCGCTAATATCGGTGAGGGTTATCACTAATTGCGCGATCTCTTGGTGCTGGCCGCGCAGCGGAGTCACCCCAATCTGACACCAGCTAAGTTTTTCGTTTATCTCAAACTGCCCTTCAAACTGTAGCGTTTTGCCAGCGCTGATGGCCTTGAGGCAATACTGATGATAGACGCCAGCTATGGGTGGCGGGAAAGCGTCTTGAATCGTTTTGCCGATTAGGGCTGCCGCAGGCACACTGCTCATTTGGGCCATCGCAGCATTCAAGCTGATGCACCGAAAATCGGTGCCTTTGTTAATCACGTCAAGGATAAAAATGCCATAATCCACCCCATCCCAAAGTGCTCTCAGTAGCAGATCTTGAGCGGGAGCAGGGTCGGTTTGAGTGAACTGAGACGGCAGCTTCGCTAAATCAAACTTGGCATCTACCATAGGAGAGTCGTCATTTTAGATAGAAAACGCTAAGAGGGAAAATAGGACGGCTAGGTCGTTTTAAGCGGCAGCGATAGCCTAAAGGGAGTCTCTTCTCTGGGAGTAGACCAACTGCGATTTGGCCAGTGTGCTTGTCCACTGACCCACTCAAAATGTTTAGACCGGTATTAGGTAGACAGGCACGTCGATGAATGACCGACAGCAGCTGCACCCGACCCAGTCAAAAGCTGATATAAAAGCTAGCTCTGTAGGAGCCAGCCCTACGAGAACAGAGGCAGCTATCTGTGCTTAGAGTGCCCATAATTCTTTTAAACTGATTGAGATTCAAGCCAATCTTGCTGGTCAGCCGCCGGATAGAGCATTCGCTAGAGCCCTTCTAGAGCCAGCGCAAGGTTATACCCAATTCGACGCCCTAAGATAAATGGTGCTGTCTTATTTCGCCTGCTGCTTGATGGCCTCAATGATCTGCCCGTTGGCTTTTGGAAAAGGATACTGGTCAATGTCATTTAAGGTCACCCACTTGACCTCGTCGCATTCAATCGGCTTTGGCGTGCCGCTCAGATGCACACAGTTAAAAACATTTAAGGTCACCTTGAAGTGGGTGTAGGCATGTTCAATGGTGATCAGGCGATTTTGCACCTCGATTTCGATGCCGAGTTCCTCTTTGATTTCACGCCGAACGCAGTCCTCCACCGACTCGTTGGGTTCAATCTTGCCGCCCGGAAACTCCCAGAGGCCGCCCAGTAGACCCTCTTGCTTACGGCGATCGATCAGAATACGGCCTTCGCTGTCATAGATCACCGCCACGCCAATATGCTTATGGGGTAAAGGGCCACGCGCTTCGGTCATAGGAATCTCCGACTGTCGATTTTGGCGATAAGCGGCACAGTGAGTCTGCCACGGGCACAGTAAACAAGCTGGGTTGTGGCGAGTACAGAGAGTTGCCCCCAAATCCATCAGCGCCTGGTTAAAAGACCGAGGATATTTGGGATCTAGCACCTGCTCTGACAGCTGCCATAGCGGGTCAAGCGCTTTGCTAGGGGGCCTGTCTAGAGCCACTATTCGCGCCAGCACTCGCTTCACATTACCATCTAAGATTGCCACGGGCTGGTTAAACGCAGCACTTAAAATGCCGCCCGCAGTAGTGCGACCAATGCCGCGAAGTGCGATCGCATCCTCAAAGCTGTCAGGAAACTGGCCCTGATGCCGTTCCACAATTTGCTGGGCAGCCTGATGTAGATTACGCGCCCGCGCATAGTAGCCTAGGCCTTCCCAGGCTTTGAGCACCTGCTGCTGATCGGCGGCTGCCAATGTCTCAACGGAGGGAAACTGAGCCAGCCAGCGCTCATAGTAGGGAATCACCGTCTTGACCTGGGTTTGCTGCAGCATGATCTCAGAGATCCAGATCGCGTAGGGATCGCGACTTCGCCGCCAGGGTAAATCACGGCCGCAGTCTGCATACCAACGCCGCAGCGATTTTCGAAGCGAGCTAATCACAGATGCGCTCATAGCAAAACTCGGCAGGATTGCTCCCACCGAGTTTTGCTCTATATCTCTTTTCCGCTTGCGCTGTCTCAAAGCCTCTACTACCGATAGATGTTACCGAAGGCTACTCTACTAAACAGCAGGCTAAATATCACTCTCATCACCAAACTCTGCTTTCATCAGAGAGTCTTCAAACGCTAAACGTTGCTCTGCCCCTCGCAAAAAATATCCGCTCATCATCGCAGAGGCCAGCAAACGACCCAGACTTTCACGACTGGTGGTGATATTGATATCAAACTGCTGTGAGGGTAAGCCGCCCAACAGCCCAATAATGTTGTGCTCCATCACCTGCATGACTTCACCAGAAGCAGGGTTAGACAGCTGGGCAATCGTTTCAGGGCTCATCTCCTTGACGTACTGCAGCAGCGTATTAGCTTGAGTAGACTCGCCTCGAAACAATTCAGGTTCTTGACCAGGTAAGTTATTCATTGCGTTACTCACTCGAAACTTTGCAGCTAAGAGGAGAATCGGCTCGCCCTCCCCGGCTGTATTGATAATGTAACAAACCGATTAAGATCTCTGAAGTGGGTAGAACCGAACTGAAAGAGGTGGGGATGCTGTGCTGGGTGGGTTCGCTGCGCTGGTGAGTTCGCTGCGCTGGGTGAGTTCGCTGTGCTGGTGAGTTCGCTGCGCTGGTGAATAAAGGAGTTTCCACCTCATCCCCTCACCATCTCACCCCTCACCATCTCACACCCTCACCCCCTTATCCCTTCGACTAAAGAAAATAAACCCCTGTTAGGTTACTGGTCAATTAAGCTACAATTGTTAAGGTTTTTTACAGAAAGTTTCAGAAAGCCGTCTTTTAAAGCCGAATCCTTCACAAACTCGAAATCATGAGCCTTCCCATCCGCAATGTCGCTATCATCGCCCACGTTGACCACGGCAAGACCACACTGGTAGATGCCCTGCTGGAGCAATCAGGCATTTTTCGAGAAGGGGAAGCGGTGCCGACCTGCGTACTTGACTCCAACGATCTAGAGCGGGAACGCGGCATCACGATTTTGTCGAAAAACACGGCGGTTCGCTACAAAGACACGCTGATTAATATTGTGGATACTCCTGGCCACGCCGACTTTGGTGGCGAAGTCGAGCGAGTGCTGGGTATGGTAGATGGCTGCATCCTGATTGTGGATGCGAATGAAGGGCCTATGCCCCAAACCCGATTTGTGCTGAAAAAGGCTTTAGAGAAGGGGTTGCGCCCGATTGTGGTGGTCAACAAAATTGACCGACCTCAGGCGGATCCCATGGGTTCAGTGGATAAGGTGCTGGATCTGTTTATCGAGCTGGGCGCAGACGATGACCAGTGCGATTTTCCCTATTTGTTTGCGTCGGGGCTGTCGGGGTTCGCGAAAGATGAGCTCGAAGACGAAGATAAGGATATGCAGCCGCTGTTTGAGGCGGTTTTACACCATGTACCCCCGCCGGTTGGGGATGCGGACAAGCCGCTACAGCTGCAGGTCACAACCTTGGACTATTCTGACTATTTAGGCCGGATTGTAATTGGAAAGGTTCACAACGGCACTATCCGGGCGGGTGAGCAGACAGCCCTGGTGAAAGAAGACGGCAAAATCGTGAAAGCTAAGATTTCCAAGCTCATGGGCTTTGAAGGACTACAGCGTACGGAAATCAAAGAGGCCACGGCGGGCAATCTGGTGGCGGTAGCCGGGTTTGCCGATGCCAACATTGGTGAGACAATTACCTCCTTAGACGACCCCCAAGCGCTGCCGCTGATTAAGGTGGATGAGCCTACCCTGCAAATGACTTTTGCGGTCAATGACTCTCCGTTCGCGGGCAAAGAGGGTAAGTTTGTCACCTCCCGCCAAATTCGCGATCGCTTAATGCGCGAGCTAGAGACCAATGTGGCGCTGCGGGTTGAGGAAACCGATTCTCCCGATCGCTTTGCGGTCTCAGGTCGAGGTGAGCTACACCTGGGCATTTTGATTGAGACCATGCGCCGGGAAGGCTTTGAATTTCAGGTTTCTCAGCCGCAGGTGATTTTCCGTGAAGTGAGCGGTCAGCCCTGTGAGCCCTATGAGCAGCTGGTGTTGGATGTCCCTGAAGAGGCTGTGGGTGGCTGTATGGAGCGCCTGGGGCAGCGTCGGGGTGAAATGCAGGACATGATGATGGATAGCCACGGTCGGGCACAGCTTGAGTTTGTGGTACCGGCTCGTGGGCTGATCGGCTTCCGGGGCGATTTTATGCGCCTCAGCCGAGGCGAGGGCATCATGAACCACAGCTTTTTGGAGTATCGCCCCATGTCTGGCGATGTAGATACTCGCCGCAACGGCGTCCTGATCTCATTTGAGGAAGGTACGGCGACGTTCTACGCACTCAAAAATGCAGAAGATCGCGGCATCTTCTTTATCGAGCCTGGGACTAAGGTCTATAAGGGCATGATCGTGGGTGAGAACAATCGACCTCAGGATCTAGAGCTCAATATCTGCAAGGCTAAGCAACTCACCAACCACCGCGCCGCCAGCGGTGATGAGCTAGTGCAGCTGCAGACCCCTCAGGAGATGAGCCTGGAGCGAGCCCTGGAGTATATCGGCCCAGATGAAATGGTGGAAGTGACGCCAGAGTCAATTCGCCTGCGTAAGATGCCCAAAAAGAAACTGGCGAAGCGCTAATGGGGCGCTTGCGCCAATCCCTAGTGCAGCGTCAAGACTAAAAATTAGGGTAGAAAAGACGCGGAGACGCGGGGAGTGGGCGACGCGGGGATGGCGTCTGATTAAAGATCTCCGCGTCGCCGTGTCCTCCCCTCTCCGCGTCTTTCCCCACCCTAAATGCTGCGTTCCTAGGTCTGCTGCAAAGTGTTAACGACCCAGGCTTGATTAAAGACTTCAGCATAGAGACGGTTAGCAATCCCCAGATAGCGCCCTTGTCTGATTACTAATCCAGACAGGCGTAGCTCGGTCTGGGCAGGGCTATCATCAACCAGAACTGGGTCAGACCGTAGCAGCTGCTGATAGATTTCAAGCATGGGTTTGGTTGGCGT
>JBCBZL010000297.1:0-6101 GCA_039815385.1 Cyanobacteria bacterium P01_A01_bin.114 | reverse complement strand
TCTCGTGGTTTTTGTCGGCCTCGAGACGCTTGGCGTATTCCTCAAGCGGAACACCTTTGCCCCACTCGACGTCAACGCTCGAGACAGGGCCAAGATAGTCCCCGTCAAGATACCCGGCAGCGCCGAGGGGAGCACATGGCTCCAAACCACCTGCCAACGAGTTGCACCCAGGGCAAAGCCCGCCAATCGCATGCTATCGGGGACAGCTCGAAGCGCCTCCCGCGTAGCCACAATAATCACGGGTAAGATGAGCAACACCAGCGTTAGGCCCCCAGAGAGCACGCTGCGCCCTCCGGTTATCGGCTCAAAGATACGAACAAAAACCGTCAGTCCTAGCAGACCATAAATGATGGAGGGTACGCCTGCCAGGTTGCTGATGTTAATTTCAACCAAACGAGTAAACCAATTGTCTGTTGCGAACTCTTCTAAAAAAATACCTGCCCCGACACCCACTGGGAAGGCAACTGCCGCTACCACGAACATGAGCCAGAGCGTACCGGCTAACGCAGCCAAAATCCCTGCTCTCTCGGCTTTTCGAGACGGGTAGTTGCTGATAAAGTCCCAGCTCAGGGTGGGGATACCGTCAATCAAAATGGTTAGCAGTAGCCAAGCCAATACGGCAATCGCAACAACCGTTGCCCCCCAAGCCGCATACTTGAAAATACTGTCTGACTGGTAGCGCCCAGACAGGTTTTGCTCAAATTTTGGGGCTTGAGCATTGATCTGCCCTCCAACCGCTCGCGAGTCCTGCACATCCATATCACAAAAACCTTTCGCAAAAAATACTAGTCTGCAAACGATTACTCAATCTTTGACCCCATCTAGACCAGCTGTTTACCCTACGGGGAAAACTCGTGCCTCCCTGGTCCAGATGCGGTTTGGCTGCTCTGCTTTAGTCGTACTTTTCTCGGAAGCGGCGCACAAACCAAAATGTGAACACGTTCAGCGACAGTGTTATCAAAAACAGCGTCGTCCCAACCGCAAACAGCGTCTTATATTCAATCGTGCCGTGGGGCGCATCTCCGGCGGTGATCTGCACAATAAAGGCGGTCATGGTCATCACTGGCACCAGCGGGTTGAACCCCAGCGTTGGGTTGGCCCCTGCCGCCAGCGTTGTGATCATGGTCTCACCAATCGCCCGCGATATGGCCAAAATCAGCGAAGCCACAATTCCAGATAGGGCAGCGGGTAGCACGACAGACATCGTTGCCTCTCGCTTGGTTGCGCCCAGCGCATAGGCCCCATCTCGCAGCCGCTGAGGCACTGAGTAAATAGCGTCTTCGCTTAGGGAAGCCACCATGGGAGTAATCATAATGCCGAGCACAATGCCTGCGCTCAAGGCGTTGAATCCCTGCAAACCGGGGATCAGCTTCTGTAAAAACGGGGTCACCGTCAGCAGCGCAAAATAGCCATAAACGACCGTGGGCACCCCTGCCAAAATCTCAAGAATCGGCTTGAGAATCTTTCGAGTCCCTGGCTTTGCATATTCGCTCAGACAAACCGCTGATAGCAGCCCCAGCGGCATCGCTACCAAGATCGCAATGGTTGCAACCATAACAGTGGCGCTGACCAGCACGAAAATGCCAAACTGCTTACTGGCAAATAGCGGTGTCCACTTGGTATCGGTCAAAAACTGCCAAAATGGGATTTCTTTGAAGAACTCAAGCGTCTCAAAGATCAGCGTTCCAATAATTCCAATCGTGGTCACGACGGAAATCGCTGCAAATGAGCCACAGACGATCTTGATAATATTCTGGATCAGCTTGGCGCGATCGCGATTAGGCTTCCATTCGCCAGGCGCAATGTCAAAGGGTGTCTCAGCAGTCATCTAACCATCCTCGGTATACAGGCAAACCCATGCGAACCTTTGTTTTGCAATCTCATGACTTTCGATGCGTGGCTGCCCGCCTGGCTAGTTAAGAAAAAGCTAATCGGAGGACAACCGTTTGCAAACGCAAAAAGGGGGATTGTTTCCCCCTTTTTGCGATCACGGCTTAGATGTTGGTGGGGTCAGACCCGAGCTTACCTTCATCAATCCGCGCCTTAGAACGCTCTAAGGTGTCGTCTGGCAAAGTGATATAGCCCGCATCTTTGACTAACTCGCCATTCTCGGGAGCGAGCATAAAGTCAACAAACGCCTGCACCTGGGGCTGGGTATCGTACGCTTCTTTCTTGACGTAGAAGAACAGAGGACGCGCCATCGGATTGTAGGAGCCATCTGCGATCGCATCGAACGAAGGCTCGATACATTCGCCCGCTTCATTTTCAATCGCAACTGACTTCAAAGACCCCTGGTTTTCTTCGTAGTAGGCAAATCCGAAATAGCCCAGCGCGCCTTCGGAACCCTGCACACCCTGAACGATCACGTTATCGTCTTCACTGGCTGTGTAGTCACCGCGACTGGCTCCCTCTTCACCATTCACCTCATCGGTAAAGTAGTCAAAGGTGCCTGAGTCAGTCCCTGGCCCATAAAGCCCCAGGTCCTGCTCGGGGTAAGATGGATCGACCTGGTTCCAGCTATCTACACTGCCTTCTGAGTCTGGTGACCACATGGCATTGAGTTGATCAACCGTCAGGCATTGAGCCCAGTCATTGTCAGGATTGACCACAACCGTAATCCCGTCGAAGGCGATGGGCACTTCAACAAAATCAATGCCCTCCTCTTCACACAGGGCGATTTCTTCGTCCTTGATTGGACGTGACGCGTTGGAAATGTCAGTTTCGCCTGCACAGAACTTCTTAAAGCCACCGCCTGAACCAGAAACCCCAACCGTTACGTTGGTTTCTGGATTCGCCAAGGAAAACTCTTCGGCCATCGCCTCAGCAATGGGGAAAACGGTGCTAGATCCATCAATCTGAACTTCACCAGATACACCCTCACCCCCAGCGGCGACTTCGCCGCCCTCGGTAGCACCCTCATCAACCGTCGTCGTTGTGCCGCCACCGCAAGCAGCTAGGCCTGCCAGCAGCGCTACTAATGAAATCGAGTAAGCAACGCGCATATTCTTACGGATTTTGAATATCATAGGACCTTAGTCACTCCCTCACCTTGTGCAAACAAATGTGCTGTGCATATACGCCATAGACTCGCTATGAATTGCGTATGTAGCCTGCATTCTAGCTGGAAGGTAGCGCTCGAAAGTAAAGGCCAGGTTAAGGGAAAAGTTAAAAACTCACTAAAGTAGCATACGTCTTTAGGCATAGAACGTATTCCAGAAAACCTTATTTTTGTATTCCAAATCACAATGTACTATGTCATTTACGACGGTCTGTGTAATCTTTGTGTCACCCTCGTGAAGCTGCTAGAAGGGCTAGATGGCGGGCAGCGGTTTCTTTACGTGTCAATGCAAGATGAGGCAACCCTAACCCCCCTTGAGGTGACTGGCGAAGATTGCGAGATGGGCATGATTTTGATCAACGCTGACTGTCTTAAACAGCGCTGGCAAGGGAGTGATGCGGCTGAGGAAATTGGGCGGCTTCTATCGCTAAGAACGATCCCGCTAGGCGCAATTTTCATAGGAGCTTATCAAGCCCTACCAGCCCTCAAGCAGACAGGCGATCGGCTCTATGCGTTTGTTCGTGACAATCGATACCAGCTATTTGGCAAGCGTCAGCAAATATACGGATCGGCTTACCCTGTCTGTCATACGAACCGTTGCGATCGCTATTTTCCTAAGGCCCCGCATCCTAAGGCCCCGCAAAAATAGCCTCCTTCAAATCGCGACGGCTCAGGGAATATTTGAAGCCGCGCTGCACATCGCTACCATCGTCTGCTGCCTTGATGTAGCGCACCACAATCGAGTCAATTTCCAGCACAATATCAGCTTCCCAGGCAGGCCGCTGCACACTCCAACGGTTTAGCTCCGACACATCTTGCTGGCAGCCTTCCTCGCTCAGCCAGGCTTCAATGTCAGGTAGGGGGTGATTGTAGAGGGGGGTATCAGCGGGGGGAAGAGGCATGGGATAGGGAATGAGGTAAGAGGGCAGGAGTGTTGCAGACAACGCCCGTACAGAAACAGGGCAAATGTGTGGCCAGGTCGGAGGTTACCCGCGCTTAGGGCAAAAATGGGTAGGCTTTAATGTCTGATTCATCTGCTTGAGCAGGCAAGGCAGATTTGGACGGAGGCTCTGCATCAACCAGAGATGAAGGCTTTTGAATCACCTCAGTCGGCGAACTCGGCAGCGAAAAAGACACGGCTGCCAAATTACCCTTCGCCAAACCCACCAGAACCACCAGCGCCAAACATGCCGCAAATGTCAGCCCTAGAATAAACAAAGCAAAAATTTCACCCGCTGACAGGGGCCGATCGGTCGGGTCAAGGTACAGATGCTTTGATGGGTAAGGGGTATTCCGATTGATCGGCTCATCGAGATCGGTAGGCGCTTGGATCACATGGAGTCGAGAATACCCTAGCTGCTGATCATAGAGCAGCCGCTTTTCAGGCGTGCTAAGGGTGGCGTAGGCTTCATTGAGGGCCTGAAACTTTTGGGTGGCAACCGCATCAGAGAGCTCAGTCGTATCGGGATGATAGAGCTTACTGCGATCGCGATAGGCTCGCCGAATCTGCTGCACTGACGCACCCGGCTTGAGCCCCAGCAGCTCGTAATGGTTTTCAGATCGATCGATATCTGGCATACGAGTCATTAAGCGGCTTCCCAACAGGTGGCCTCACGGGTAAGGCGAATTTGAGCCAGGGTAAACACAACCGGGATTACCCGAGCATAGTTGGTGGCGATCGCCCGCCAACCTAAATCAGCAAAAAACCAGGTCCACATGGCCGGCCCCAGCACTGCCAGCGCACTGCGCACTGCACCATATCGGGCTGCATTGATAGCCATGCCTCGAGAGGCCAGATTAATAGCGGCCCGACTCTGAATTTTGGCCGCCAGGCTAGCGGCCCCCCTCAAACTTTGCTGAGCGATCTGATAGCGAGCCAGATTAAGGGCAAACTGGCGAGCCACCTGCTTGAGCAGCAGGGATCGCACAATGGAGCTCACGGCCAGGGCACTCCCCCCTCTTAACAGCAACCCTATGGGGTCTTTTTGCAAGGCGGGCACTTGCTTGACCAGGTCAGACTGTGCTAGGGCTTGCTCCATCTGCCGCTGTAGCCGCTGCTGATCGCGTTTGGGCAGCTTGTGCCAGGTCCGCTCAGTCAGTTTGAGAAACAGTTCAGCCTCTAGATCGGCGGTGGACAGCTGGCCATCATAGGCGAGCTTGAGATGGCTATAAATTTGCAAGATTACCTGGCGATAGCTAAAGCCGTGGGTGCGACGCTGCAGCACCGTCAGCCCGTCTGCCGCTAGAAATCTAAACCGCTGCTCTACCTGGTCGAGCAGCTGGCTGCGATCGCAGCTTTGCACCTCGATTGGGTCGGGCGCGTACAGATAGTCTATCGGGTTAAACTTGGGCCGAAACAAAATTTCGGTGATGGCCTCTAATTCTTCTGGAGTTGCCAGCTCCAGGCCACTTCTGAGCTCATCCAAGGGGTGCCTCGCCGTCAATCTTAATTAGTCTGCTTTTTATTCTACATATATCTATAAACAGTTGCGGCACAAAACAGTTGCGGCACAATGTAGCCTATGACCGATATTGCAATTATTGGAACCGGTCTGGCTGGCCTCACCTGCGGCCTCGCTTTGCAAAAAGCTGGGCATCAGGTCGTTTGGTTAGATAAATCCCGTGGGGTGGGGGGGCGGCTGGCCACCCGCCGACTCGGTAAAACCTGTGCTGACCACGGTGTGCGCTACTGGGCACCTCAGCATCCTGACCTGCAAAAACTGACGGCCACGCTCACAGACCCAGGCATTCTCAAGCCCTGGCTGGTCAACCCCTATCGGCACAGCGGCATCGGTGCCACGCCACGGCTTGTCTTGCAACCGTTGGCACAGCCGATCTACTGCGCTCAAAAGGGGGTCAATGCGATCGCAAAATATCTCGCCGCTAACCAGTCGATTTTGCGCCAGCATCGGGTGGTTGAGATTAAGCAAAATCGACCCGCCCACTGGCAGCTCGTTTGTGAGACCCCTGATGGCGCACAAACGCTTACCGCTGAGGCGGTTGTGATTGCGATTCCGGCCCCTCAAGTAGTGCCGCTGCTAGC
>JBCBZL010000280.1:0-6669 GCA_039815385.1 Cyanobacteria bacterium P01_A01_bin.114 | reverse complement strand
TCCTTTATAAAAGTAGCGGGTTGAAACAAGCGGGGCGAAAATCCACCCCCTCTAGCTCCCCTTGGTAAGGGGGAGGATCAGAGTTTCCCCCCTTGGCAAGGGGGGACTAAGGGGGGTAATGCAGGATTTTGGCTCCTCTTCGAGATGTGTGTACACGGTAGCCTCCCAATCGGGGATATTTGTGGATGATGGCTGCTCTGTGAAGGGGGTTGGGGTCAGGCTATAGCGTTCGCAGCCATTGCCGAAACTCACTCTGCCATTGCCCGCTGCAAAAACGCTTCGATGTCTTTTGCCGCGACTTTAGGAAAAGCTCGGCTCTGGGCTTGGGGGATATACTCGTCTTGCTGCCAGTGTAAAATCGTCAAGATTTGACCATCAAATCGCCACACCTCTGGAATTTGCAGTGTCGTGTAAACAGCCATACGGTGTCTAGAACGGCTGGTGATATCAACTTCTACCACTAGATCTGGGGGAGGATCTTGGCTGAGGTCAATGCGCTTTTTACCTTTAACCGCTTTAACTTTGCTGACTTCTAAATAAAAGCCTTCATCCGGTTCTGCCCCGCTTGCTAAATCTTCACGGTCGAATGTGGTTGAGCCAATCGGATAAAGTTTGACGATAAATTCTTCAGAGAGCGTTTCAACAAACCGGCCTAACACCTTCTTGAAGTATTCGTGCTCAGATGAGGGAGCCACGATCTCAAGGATGCCTCGGTGATAGGCCAATCGCAGATTACGATTGTCTAGCTCAGTCTGTAGATTTTGATAGGTTTGCCAGGTGATGCCTGAAAGCTGAATAGACTGTTCAGGCCTGGCCGGAGAAGGACTGATGACCGTAGGGCGGCAGCGTTAGGAAGGGGTGGCAACTCGCTTTTTAAGGGACTCTGCGCGGCGTTTGGCGGTGGAATTTTTAGCGTCTATAGCGAGGGCCTTTTGATAAGACTCTAGCGCCTGCTTTGTGAACTGCTTTTTCTCATAGCTGTGGCCCAGGTTATTTAGGGCTGTAACGTAGCCAGGGGCAAGTTTGAGGGCTTCTTTATATTGCTTAATGGCCAGGTCGTATTGCTCTTGGGCAAAGTAGGCATAGCCGAGGGCGTTATAGACGATGGCGGCGTTATCCTTCTCCTCTTCATTATCGTCAATGTTTTTGACGGCCTGTTGCAGGTAGAGGCTGGCCTGGGTGAAGAGTTTTTTGTCGAGAAGTAGGCTACCGAGCTCGTAATACTCTTTGGCAGTTCCTTTTTGGTTAGACAGCTTTTTTTGTAGACGGGAAAGGGTGCTCTCAATGCGACGGGTTTTAAAGACTTGGCGCAGCACAAAAAATGCTGAAACGCCCAGCAGGGCAATCAATCCTGCTAAGTAAAACACAAAGTAATTACCGTTTTCCATATCGCCTGTTTAATCCCAATCTATTTCAAGATATTTGTTTGGCTTCCATTCTCTCACGCACCTAAACCCTAGCCACATCCAGTTCTGTATTTTGCCCACAGAGAAAAGCTTCTTTACCCTCAGGGAAACCTCCAAGCCATCTGTCTGTCGGCAAAATCTCGATGTTTTGGCCTGGATGATATTGCTGGAAATTATTTCTGGATATCGCTAGGGTAGCCCCCAATAGTTGGCGCGTTCTTGTAGCCAGCCTTCGTCATGCCAGGTGGTAATGAGCTGGTTGATTTCTCGGCGTAAGGAGCTGTACTGTGTGCCTTTGGGGATGGCGATGGCTAAAGGCTCTACCGAAATGATATCTGGCAGTAGGTGGTAGCTGTCATCTTGCTGAGCCCATCCAGCCAAGAGGGTTGCGTCCCCAGCAAAGGCATCAACCTGCTGTGAGGTTAGCAGGGTTAAAGCTTCTTGATAGGTGGTCACCGGGGTCAGGGTTGCCCCTGGCAAGATATAGCGCACTTGGGCAACGGTGCTGGAGTCGTTGAGGAGCGCAATCTGCCCCGTGCGCAAATCTTCAAGGGCTTGGATCTGGGGCGATTGGGTAATGAAGCCAACGCCATCGAGGTAGTAAGGCAGGCTAAAGCTGGTGATACGCTGGCGCTGGGGCGTGATGGTAATGTTTGCGATCGCAACATCCACGATCCCCTCGACCACTTGATTGACCCTATCCAGGTTACTCACCGGTTGTAGCTCAACCGCGTTAGGATCCCCGAGTAGCTCTTCAGCCAGGCGACGAGCTATATCAATTTCAAACCCGATGAGTTCGCCAGTCTGATCGCGAAAGCCGAGGGGATGCCAGTTATCTTTGACCGCCACAATCAAATAGCCTCGCTCTTGAATCTCTGCTAGCTCTGCAGATACAGAAATTGGGGGTGCAGCAAACTGCACCCCCAACAAGAGACCAAAGCTAAAAAGGCTACGAAGTAACATCTGGGTGATAGGTGGTGATAGATGATAGGTCTTCGGTGGTATTCTGGCGAAGCTTAACCCGAGCTCTAAAGCTCTAAAACCTAACACCTAGAACCTGCCACCCAACCCCTCACTACTTACTCGCAAGCTCAACCACTTTGCCAAAGCTAGCCGGGTCAAGCACCGCCATCTGAGCCAGCATTTTGCGGTTAAGCTGAATATCTGCGGTTTTGAGATTGCCAATCAACCGGCTATAGGTCGTGCCGTGTAGGCGAGCGGCGGCGTTGATGCGCGCAATCCAAAGGCGACGAAAATCGCGCTTACGGTTACGACGATCGCGATAGGCATAGCGCAGCGCCTTCATCACCTGCTGATTAGCCGTGCGAAATAGCTTGGAATGGGAGCCGCGATAGCCCTTTGCCAGTTTAAGAATCTTTTTGCGGCGCTTACGAGCGACGTTGCCGCGCTTTACACGTGCCATGACGGATTTATCCTAGTGAAAATCTATGAATTTTTTCGAAATGTCGATCTGCGCGAGTATGCTCAAATCGGATGGGGGATTTGATGAGCCCAGGAGAATGAGCCTGAACCTAAGTCAGGCCAGTCTACAAGCTTATCTACAAGTAGGGCAGCATGCCGACGACGTTAGGGACATCTGCCTCATGGACCACAGCGACCTTAGACAAGCGTCGCTTACGATCTTGGCCCTTGTGCTCTAAAAGGTGATTCTTAAAGGCTTTGCGGCGCATAATTTTGCCGCTGCCGCTGCGGCGAAATCGCTTTGCAGCCGCCCGGCGGGTTTTTAGCTTTGGCATGGTTTTGGAATAAACTTTCGACACAGTCCTAAATTCTACACTGGTTAATGTGAAAGAGGCAATCCCTATGCGACTCATCATTCTAGGTGGCCCTGGCTCAGGCAAAGGGACCCAGGCAAAAAGGCTCAGCCAGCAGTTTAAGGTGCCTTGGATCTCAACTGGAGAGGTCCTGCGGGCTGAGGTGGATGCGGGTACCGATATGGGCAAGCGGGTTGAGACGCTGCTGGCGCAGGGGGAGCTGGTGCCAGATGAAATGATGATTGACTTTATCAAGGCGCGGCTGCAAACCCTCGATGCCGCCAATGGTTGGGTGTTAGACGGCTATCCGCGTACGGCGTTTCAGGCTGAGGAGCTAGATTTTTTCTTGGACTCGGTGCAGCAGGCGGTGGACTATGCGGTGTGGTTAGAGGTGCCTGCCCATGTGCTGATTGAGCGATCGCAAAACCGAGGAGCGATCGACGATGGCCCAGAAGCGCTGCGTCGCCGCATCGAGACTGCCTTGGAGGTGACAGCGCCCATGCTCGATTACTACGGCTATCGCAATCGGTTGATCAAAATCGATGGCACCCCATCGCCCGATGAGGTGCGGCGAGAGATTTTGGAAAAACTGGCCCTGTAGTTTGGGGGGCTCGTAGTTTGCGGGGCTGACCTCTGGCACAATGGGGCAAGACAGCTTCTAACGGAAACAACTATGACCATTCAACCCACCCTTCAACGGGCGTTTGATCAGGGCCGTGCCCTCAAGATTATTAGCGGTTTGACGAACTTTAATGCTGCCCACGTTGTTTCAGTGGCCAGGGCCGCCCAGCAAGGGGGGGCCACGTTTGTTGATATTGCCGCCGATGCTGATTTGGTGCGACAGGTGCGACAGCATATCGGCTTGCCTATCTGTGTGTCTGCGGTGGAGGCTGAGCAATTTTTAGCCCCGGTGGCGGCGGGGGCTGACCTGGTCGAGATCGGCAATTTTGATGCCTTTTATGCCCAAGGGGTTCGGTTTGAGGCGGCTGAGGTGCTGGCGCTCACGCAGCAAACCCGGGCGCTGCTGCCCCACATCCTGATGTCGGTGACCGTCCCCCACATCCTCGCTTTAGATGAGCAGGTCAAGCTGGCAGAGGCTTTGGTGGCGGCGGGGGCCGATATTATCCAAACCGAGGGGGGCACCAGCAGCCAGCCGACCCATGCAGGCACGTTGGGGCTGATTGAGAAGGCTGCGCCGACCCTGGCGGCGGCCCATGCGATTTCTAAAGCCGTGTCAGTGCCGGTGCTTTGTGCGTCGGGGCTGTCAGATGTGACCGCACCGCTTGCGATCGCAGCTGGGGCCGCTGGCATTGGTGTAGGCTCGGCAGTCAATAAACTCCACGATGAGGTGGCCATGGTGGCCGCAGTCCGTAGCCTGTCCGAAGCGCTGCAAACGGTTAGTCGTAAACCTGTGACAGTCTAGGCGATTGGCCTAATATTTGAGCGTTTTTGAATCGCTTGGAAAGCGCCCTTGCCCAGCGGCAGGGGCGCTTTTGCTTGGGGCCGCATTCCTATAAGTTTGCGCTTATGATTTCCGTTTGGCAGAGTGTCATACCCTACTGTTAGATCTGCCCTGTCGGTTGGCACCTTAAGAACAGTTGGCACCTTAAGAACAGTTGGCACCTTAAGAACAGTTGGCACCTTAAGGACAGTTGGCACCTTAAGGACATTGCAAGGGACATCAGCGGAGTGGGGTTGAGGATGATTTTTTCGAAGCGTTACACAGCATTTTTAGGCTTTTCGACACTGGTAATGGGGCTGGGGGGGCCTGCGATCGCACAGCCAGACGGGCTCAGCGGTAGCTACGCCGGGTCAAATCTGTCTGTTGATGAAGCTATCTTTAGCGGGCTTGAGTCAACTGAGACGCCCTCTCTAAGCGAAGCGTTGATGGGGGTGGTGCTCACGCCAGAGGTGACCCAGCAATATCAGGGCCGTCTTGATATTGAAAACTCAGCGCTGTCATTACGCGGGGCGCTCTATGTTGACCCAGAAACCCGAGCAGTGATTCCGTCGGTAACTTACGATCAGCCGGTAATGGCCGGGACTAACGTCTATGCCGGGGCAGGCTATGCCGTGGTGCAATCGGGGAGTACGCCAGTGGGCGATCGCAACGGTCTGGTGCTCTCCGCTGGGGCTGAAACAGAGCTGCTGCCGGGCACCGTGGTTTATGGCGATGCAAAACTAGGGGTCGGCACTGACTCTGTGACGGGCAATAGCCCAGTGCGGCTGCAGCTAGGGGTGGGTCGCCGCTTCTAGTCTTGAAATTTCAAGCGGTTTCTGCTGGGTATCTCGATCAAAATTGACCTTATCTTTACAGACTGCTGCGTTAAAGTTTGAGTTTCATGCTTTAAATGAAATAAATGGGTGCCTCTTATTAATTTAAGCCCGCTAAATTTTGATGTTTTCCTATGTTTAATAAATTCTCCTTCTGGATAGTCAGCGGTGGTGTATGGATGCTGCCCCTGCTCTGTGCCGGGAACCCGGCGCTGGCAAAGTCTAACGATCTGCATCGGGCCAGTACCTTGGCAGGAATCGCGTTTGAGTATGCCAGAGTCGAGCGCCCAGATCGCGCGATCGCGCTGCTTGAGCAAGCAGAAACGCTGTCTCACGGAGCGGCTACTGAAACGTGCTACGGGGCGACACCACTGTTAAAAATAGGGGTGGGGTATCTGACCGCTGACCAATCAGAGCTAGGGCAGCAGTATTTAACCCAGGCCTTTGAGGTGGCCCGCGATCGCACCGCCGAAAACTGCCATGTGAGTGCCACCTCGCCTCAAGAATCTTTGCTCAATCGGGCCTCAGAGTATGCCGAAGCGGGCCATTTAGATCTGGCCTGGCAGATTGCAGAGGGGGTGGATGACGGGATGCATTCGATCACGCTGGCCAGTCTGGCTGCCCATTACGCAGCGGCAGGCCAACAGCGGCAGGCAGAAAATGTATTAAGTCAAGCCATTACCCAGGCGGTTGAGTTCGCCCAACAGTATCCAGAAGATCTGGATGTGACTCAGATGTTGCTTTTTGTGGCTTCGACGCTAGTGGAGGCAGAGCAGCCTGAGCTGGCAAACGGTGTCATTGAGACGGCATTGCTCCAAGCGCCAGGGGGCTTTTCAGGGCTAGAAGCCGCCGCCTTGGAAAATTTTGAAACCTATCAAACTCTGAATTTAGTGCAGCTCTTAGCGGATCTTAACCAGACGGAGCAGGCCCTGGCGCTGCTGGATGCAGCGGTGACGAACATCCAACCCGTTGCTGGGTTTCCGCAGCAAGGAACCTATGACCGGGTTGAGGCAGCGCTACTCTATAGCGCCTTGGGGCGACGCGAGCAGGCGACTGACGTTTTGGCAAAGGCTCAGCAGCTGTCAGATGCATCCACCCAGGCCATCTTGGTGCAAGGCTATGCTGGGCTAGGTGAGTTCGATCAGGCGCTGACTTTGGCAGCGTCTATTGAAAGTACCTCTGAACGCCGCGCGACCACGGTACAATCGCGGCCG
>JBCBZL010000324.1:0-5555 GCA_039815385.1 Cyanobacteria bacterium P01_A01_bin.114 | reverse complement strand
CTTGTTTTGACAGCAAAAGCATCACTACGGTTTAAGCCTTTTCCCTTCCCGATTGGCTGCGCATAATAGGGCTAACCCAAAGAAATGAGAACGTCACTCATGCAGACCCAATTAGTCAAGACTTGTGAATTAACGGCAGCCGATCGCGTCGCCATGCACGCGCTGTTGAGCTGTCATTTTGAGGGCGTCACGCCAGCGGTTTTTGAAACAGATCTGAGCCTCAAAAACTGGGTGCTGTTGCTCAAGGATGGGCCTGACCTTAAGGGGTTTTCGACGATGCTGATGTACGACATTCCCTTTGAGGGCGAGGTGCTGACCATCGTGTACTCTGGCGATACGATTATGGACCCAAGCGCCTGGTCAAGTTCGGCGCTGTCGCGAGCCTGGGTGGCGGCGGTGAATGGGCTGCGATCGCACTACCAAGGCACTCGCCTCTACTGGCTCCTAATTTCATCTGGGTTTCGCACCTACCGTTTTTTACCCACCTTTTGGCAAACCTTCTATCCTCGCCACGACCAGCCCACGCCTGCCTGGCAGCAGCGGCTGATACACTTCCTCTGCCGTCGTCAATTTGGCGAGTGGTATGACGAAGCCGCAGGCGTGGTGCGATTTCCCGCTGCGCAGCGGCTGAGGGGGCATCTCGGCGGCATTCCCACTGAGCGGCTGCGTAACCCCCACGTTAAGTTTTTTAATCAGCAAAATCCTGGGCATGCTGAGGGAGATGAGCTAGTCTGTTTGACTGAAATTGCCATGGAAAATCTGACCTCAGCCGGGCGGCGTATGTGGTTTGGAGAAACGTCCCTTTTAGCAAGCAATCTGGCAGACTGATGTGCGGCAGACTGATGTGCGGCAGACTGGCATGCGATCGCGCTGGACGACTAAAACTGTGACCCTGTGTGCGAAATTGACCTATCTCGACTGGGAGATCATTAGAGCCGTTGTTTTACAGGGATGAAACATCTAGAAAGGGCTAGAGATTTATGTTAGGCACTAACGGAGAGGGCACGGCCTCACTAAAGACGTCTCGACAGCGGATATTTAACCAGCCAGACCAATTTGCCCAAGGCTGGTACTGGGCACTGCCCTCGCGCCAGCTCAAGGCAAACCGTCCCCAGGCGGTGAACCTATTGGGAAGAGATTTGGTGATCTATCGCGGAGACCAGGGGCAGCCTGTCGCTCTAGATGCCTACTGCCCTCACATGGGTGCTGCACTCGCCCAGGGCACAGTTGAGAATGGGAAAATTCGCTGTCCGCTACATCACTGGCAATTTGATCAAACTGGTGGCTGTGTGGCAGTGCCCGGTGAGACGTGCCCCCCTGATGTGGCTGTCCAGTCTTGGCCGACCGCAGAGCGCTACGGGCTGGTGTGGGTATGGACCGGAGAGAGGCCTTCTGAGCAACCTGAGGTTTTGCCGCCGCTGCCCCATGTGCCAGAGCTGGCCGATCGATCCTGCGATGCGATCCTCAGCAGTCACTTTCACCGTAACTGCCACCCCAACGTGCTGCTGATCAACGCCATTGATGCCCACCACTTTAATTCGGTTCACGAGCTGCCCCTAGAAATTCGGTTTGAGACCCAAACGCTTAGCCAGCGAGCGATGCAGTTTAACAATATTACCCGGGGCGGTGAAGCCTCTCGGTTTGTTCGACTGATTCGGCCTTTGTACCAAAACGAAGTCACCTATCGATTGTGCTACTGGTATGGCGGCACGGGCACCGTCACCCTGGGGCCTGACTTTTTGCATTTCTACTTAATGTTCGCGCTGCGTCCCGCCGCCGGGGGGACGACCGAGGGCTGGATGATTTTGCTGACACCGCAGCGATTGGGGCCGCCCGGCTGGTTGTTTAACCGGGCTGTGCTGGGGCTGACTCAGATTGTGGCTAATTATTTCGCCAAGGGTGACCGGCAAGTGTTTGAGGGTATTCGGTTTGACTTTAAGACACCCCTGCAGGCCGACCGCTCGATTTTACAGTTTATGCAGCATGTCGAACGACAGCCCGCCTTGACCTGGAAAACCTGGAGGCCGACCGCATGAGTTCTAACATCACGAACGCGACTGTGGCAGGGTTTGGTTTACCGCCCCTGGAGACTACACACAAATTACATCGGGTGCTGGCCTCAGCTCTAGGGCAAAAGTCCCCAACAACAGCAGCTGAAACCTCGCCGTCTCCCTGGGATGCTGCTTTCTTTGGGCTGACCCAGGTGCCGCTATTCCAAACGGCAACGGCAACAGAACAAGCCCACATTTTGCAGCTAGCAGGCCAGGCGTTACTGACCGAATCGTACTTTATCGAAAAGGCCGGCGTTGGCTACATGGCGAAGATGACGCTGCTGGCTGAGACCATCGAGGAGCGTATGCTCTACGCCCTTTTTAGCGCCGATGAGGCCACTCACCTAGCTCAGCTAAGTCCGTTTGTTTCCCAGGAGAACGTGGTTGGGACAACCGATCCCTTTTTGAACCTCTTGGAGTCGCTGCTAGAGACGGGCGATCGAGCTGTGCTGCAATTTGTGCTCCAGGTTGTGTTGGAAGGCTGGGGGCTAAGCCACTACCGTCATCTCAGCACACACTGTTGCCATCCGGTTCTAGCCAAACTGTTCCATAGCTTTTTGGATGCTGAGGCACGGCATCATGGGGCCGGGGTAACGTTGTTTGACCGGGCGACTCTGTCTAGCGCTAGCCGATCCACTATTGTTGAAGCGCTCGCGGCGTTTTTGCAGATGGTGCGGGTAGGGCCACAGCGATTGGTGGATGCGATCGCCGTGGTGAAGGATGATTTGTCCCGGTCTCAGCGAATTCAATTGCTAGCGGAGCTAGATACGGAAGCGCATAGCGGTCAAAGGTTGGGGGTGTTGCGATCGCTGATCTCTCCGGTTGCGCCAGATATTGCGGAAACGTTGGACAAACAAAATCTTTTTTCGCCATTATCTCCGGCGCAATGCGTATGAATGTTGGCCGGATCGCCATTGATTGAAAATCGCAGCGTGGTGGGTTTAGCGTAATCGGTTATCGCAATAAAAACAGGTAACCCGTAACCCACCCTACGTCTCTCCCCCTTTCGCCCTTCGCCCTTCGCCCTTCGCCTCTCATGCCTACCCTTCTTGATCGGAAACTTGAACTTAACTACCGGCGCAACCGCCAACAGGATCACACCGAACGCTTGGATGCCGCTGCCCGCGACTTCTGCTATGCGGATTGCCACAATGTTTATTGGCAGGCTGAGCGATTCTCATTGCTCTACGGTACGCCGCTTTGGGAGCAGGCCAGCGCTGACCAGCGGCGGGTGTTGAATCATTTGTACTGGGTGGCGTATTATTCGCAGATTATCTCGGCTGAGATTGCCACTATTTTCTTTAACCAGACCAGTGCGGCAGGGCTCTATGCCCACGAGGGGTTTCGGACGATTTGCGACATGCTTGATCTGGAGTCTTCGCAGGAGCGTGCCCACATTGATACATTTCAAACGGTGGCACGTCAGGTGGAGGCTGAGCTGTTTGGCGAGCGGTCTGAGGATGAGCGGGGTTTATTTACCTACCCGATGCGGGGGCCGTTTACTGAGACAATGATTTTTGCGGATGCTGATCGGCTCAAGCGCTGGTGGAAGCAGCTTCAGCTTCAGGCGTTTGGGCTGCTGTCAGCGGGCAATACGTTTTTGGCCTGTCAGTATTTCACTGTGCGGGGGCTGCGGACACTCAATGGCAAACTGGTGCAGCATCAGCTCAGTCGTTTTTGTCAGGATGATTTTGGCCAGAACAATATCGACTCAGCCCCAATTCCCAGTCAGATTTCTCACTATCACTTTATGGATGAGAGCTTTCATTTCAATAGCTCTACTCTGATCTCTCAGGAGGTGATTAACGAGCTGCCCGCGCCCAGTGCATTTGAGAAACAGGTGGCAAATCTGGGAATTCGCGGGTGTCAGCAGGATCATCGGACTTTCTCGGTCGTGATTAACGGGATTTTTTGGCACGACCCAGCCCTGTATGAAACGGTGTATCGGCTGTTGCGATCGCACCTATTCAACTTAGACGATAGCGAGACTAAAGAAATGATGCGCCGCTGCTTTACCGAAGCGTCAGAGGGTCTATACCAAAGTTACCAAACCCACCATGAGGCAACCACCGCATATCAGGCCTACCTCGAACCGCTGGACTATGTTTTGCAGAGCAATCGGCAGATGTCCATCATGGCAAAGGCCTCAATAGATCGCTATTTGGCCACCCAACGGCGGGCGCTGCCCCGCTTTTTAAGCACCTGTTCTTGAAATATGTGAGCAAAAAATGAACGTCCTATCATCTCCCTCCCGATCGCTGACCATTTTCAACAATCCAGACATTGTTGCCAAAGGCTGGTATCTGGTCTGTCCCAGTCGCGAGCTGCGGATTGGCCACGTTCAATCCTTTGATCTGTGCGGTCAGCGCATTGCCATTTTTCGCGGCGAAGATGGTCAGGTGCGTGCTCTGGATGCCTACTGCCCGCACATGGGTACCGATTTGGGCATTGGCGATGTACAAGGTAATCAAGTGCGCTGTTTTTTCCACCACTGGGCCTTTGACGGAACCGGGCAGTGTCAGGATATTCCCTGTCAGTCACAAATCCCGCCAGGGGCGAGACTCCAGTCCTATGCCACTGCTGAGAAATATGGTTTTATCTGGGTTTATCCTGATGCGGTGGCTCCTACAGGCGTGGCCGAGTTTGATGAACTTAAAGGGCACCAAGTTGTTGCCCAGGCCGATCGGCCTCTAGTGCGTCACTGTCATCACCATATCTGCATGATGAACGGCATCGACGTGCAGCATCTGCAAACGGTGCATCACCTCTCGGTGAATATGTCGCTGTCGCTGGAGCGAGACGCTGAGAATAACTTAATCGACTTCACCCTCACAGGCGATCTACCGGATAATACCTGGCGCGCCCGTCTAGGACGGCGACTGTTGGGGCCAAGCTATTCCTATTCGATGCGCTATGCCCACGGCTGTTTAGGGCTACTCACCATGATGAAAGACGTGAAATTTATCCCGCCGCTGCATATGCTCTATGCCTATGTGCCCCTACCGGGTGGGGAAACACGGGTGCAGCCAGTCTACGTAACCCGCAAACGAGAGGGACTGCTGGGCTGGGTGATTAGTCAGCTGCTGTTACTGCTGACCCGACTGTGCTATTACGCGCTGCGAGATGAAGATGGTCAGATTTACGACAATATTCAATTTGAGCCAAAAACGCTACTGGCGATCGACGCGCCGCTGGTGGAGTATATACAGTACGTTAATCAGCTGGAACCGTCGAGGTGGTCAGAGATTGACAAAGCTGAACTTTCTGGCCCTCACCCTAAATCCCTCTCCCAATCTTGGGAGAGGGACTTTGAGCAGAGCAAGTTTTCCGTGCTAAAAGACCTCTAAAATGACTGAAATCCTTACTGGGAAAGGCTTTACTCCCCTTCTCCCAATCTGGGCTACGGTGTACACACAAGTGATCGAAACTAGCGTTTGTGACTGCATTACCCCCTCTAACTCCCCCTTGGTAAGGGGGAGAACCGGAGTTTCCCCCCTTACCAAG
>JBCBZL010000430.1:0-2504 GCA_039815385.1 Cyanobacteria bacterium P01_A01_bin.114 | reverse complement strand
CAGGGGGTATTATTCAGCGAGTGGCTCCCCCTGTTCGAAAGCCTTCTGTAGGGGGGCGTTCGGTGCCTCACCCGGCGGGGTTACCGCCTAAGGGGGGGGCGCCTAAGGCGGTATCGTTTGATGTCAAACAGTCAGTGATTACGGTTGTCCCAGCTAATGAAGATCATCCTTTAGATTGGCAAGCGGGTAGTTTGGCCCACAGGCTTGATGTTCGACAAAAGCGCTCCTTAAATTCTTTTTTATAGAGGCGCTTGACTGGCTTCCCGGTTATTTATCATCCCGACTATGTAACACCGCTACCGGTGGGGCATCGATTTCCGATGCCTAAGTTCAAACGACTGCGCGATCTGCTGATCCGTGATGGGGTGATTTTGGAAGACCAAATCTATCAGCCGGGTACCCCACCCCAGGAGTGGTTGGAATTGGTGCATACCCCAAACTACGTCCAGGCTTACTGTCAGGGGCGTTTGGATGAGCGAGCCCAGCGTCGGATTGGGTTACCGTGGAGCCCAGCGTTGGTAAGGCGAACCTGCACCGCTGTGGGGGGGACTATTTTGACGGCCAAGCTGGCTTTGCAGTATGGGTTAGCCTGTAATACAGCAGGGGGGACCCACCATGCCTTTCCAGACTATGGCTCTGGGTTTTGTATTTTTAACGATCTTGCGATCGCAGCCCTCGTTCTCAAACAGCAGAACCTGATCCGAACCCTCTTAATCGTTGACCTTGACGTGCATCAGGGTGACGGTACCGCCTGGATTTTTCAAGCTGACCCCAGTGTCTTTACCTTCTCCATGCACTGCGCTGTAAACTTCCCAGGGCGCAAGCAAATCAGCGATCTAGATATTCCCCTTGCCGAGGGCACCGAAGATGATATCTATCTGAACACCCTTCAGTACCACCTACCCGATGTACTCGCCCAGGTCAAGCCAGATTTAGTCCTCTACGATGCCGGGGCTGACCCCCATAGAGATGACCGTCTCGGTAAACTTGCCCTGACCGATACCGGTCTATTTCAGCGCGATCGCTACGTTTTAAAGACCTGTGCCAAGGCGGGTTACCCCGTCGCCTGCGTGATTGGGGGCGGCTACGGCCATGATATGGACGCGCTGATTTATCGCCACTCGCTGCTACACCGAGCCGCCACCGAGGTCTACCGAAAAATCTAATAGCTGATCCAATGCCGGATGCTGAATTGATAGCGCCAGCATAATGTACCTTTGACGCGTTGATTTTCATAAGTGCTAAGTTTTTAAAGCATCCCTTTTTACCCGTTTTCTTTGCTCCATGAATTGGCTGATTGTCACCTTTTACAAGTTTGTCGCTTTAGAAGACTGCGAGGCGCTGCGACAGCCCTTGTCAGAGCGCTGTCAGACGCTACACATTAAAGGCACAATTCTACTGGCCACTGAGGGTATCAACGCTACGATTTCGGGGTCGCCATGGGCGATTCAGACCCTTTTGGCTGAGCTAAAGCAAGATCCGCGGCTAGCCGACTTGGCTGCTAAAGAATCTTGGGCCGACCAAGCTCCCTTTGAGCGAATTAAAGTTAAAGTCAAGCGCGAGATTGTCACCTTTGGGCACCCGCAGGGTAGCCCTGCCCAGCAGGTCGGTACCTATGTCGAGCCGCAGGACTGGAACCAGGTAATTAGCGACCCGGATGTTGTCGTGATCGACACCCGCAATGATTACGAAATCAGCATCGGCACCTTTGCTGGGGCTACCAACCCCCAGACCCAGTCCTTTAAAGAATTTCCAGACTATGCTCAGCAGCACCTTGACCCCCAGCAGCATAAAAAAGTCGCTATGTTTTGTACCGGGGGCATTCGCTGCGAAAAGGCCTCATCTTATCTGCTGAGTCAGGGTTTTGAACAGGTCTACCACCTCAAAGGTGGAATTTTGAAGTATCTCGAAACGGTCCCCGTTGAGCAAAGTCTCTGGCAGGGAGAATGCTTTGTCTTTGATGAACGGGTTGCAGTGCAGCACAATCTGGCCCCTGGCTCCTACGATATATGTCACGGCTGCGGTCATCCGATTTCAGAGGCCGATCAGGCATCGCCTCAGTTTGAATCTGGCATCTCTTGTCCCCACTGCTATCCGACGTTGACGCCCGAGCGGCGAACTCGCCTGGTTGAAAAAGAACGCCAGTATCGACAGGCGCGACAGGCTAACGCGGCTTTTTAAGCGCCAGGGTAAGGCCGTCAGCAATGGGCAACATGCTCAGGCTGACGCGGGTATCTTGGTAAATTTTTTCGTTGAGGGCTCGGATGCGCTGAGTGCGATTGTCTAGAACCGTCGGATCGGCTACTCGCCCTGACCACAGCACATTGTCGATAGCAATTAACCCGCCAGGACGTACAAGCTGAAGCGATTTTTCGTAGTAGCTATCATAGTTCCGCTTGTCGGCGTCGATAAATACAAAGTCGAAGCTCTCGCTGTGCCCCTCAACCATTAGCCTATCTAAGGTCTCAAGGCATGCTGTTTCTCACTCCCAAACTGAGTTCCAT
>JBCBZL010000372.1:0-4267 GCA_039815385.1 Cyanobacteria bacterium P01_A01_bin.114 | reverse complement strand
GTCCCATCGTCTCACTGGCCCAGGTAAGCCATCGAAGATTCACACTCTTCTTAACGACTTATTAAGCTATAGTTAACGGGTAATTTCACCCGTGACCTCAGATTAAGCCATCATTCAGACTGTAAGTAATTCTAAGATTCGACGAGAAAGATCCTGGCTGAATCCCCTCGATCAAGCTAATGTAGATAAAAGAAATCTTTAAGTTTCTATGTTTAATCCTGAAAGCGCAGATTTTATCAGCTTGAATGCCGACGATAACCAGGCAAACCAACTGCTGAAGTATCTGCAGCATCAGTCCCCCGAAGTGCTAACTCGGGTTGCACAGTCAGTTAGTAGCGAAATCAAGCAGATCATTACCCAAAATGTTCAAGGGCTGGTGGGTGTCCTTCCAAGCGAGGGTTTTAACGTTCAAGTCACGACGGATCGAGAAAATCTGGCAGGCTTGCTGGCTTCGGCTATGATGACAGGCTACTTTCTGCGCCAGATGGAGCAGCGCATGGAGCTCGAATCCAGTTTGATGGGGGTCAATCCCTTAGAGTCAGACAGCGATGACCTATTTGGGTTGAACGACCTTTTCGAAGATTAAGTACGAAGATTTAGCGTCGGGCTTTATCCACACCGGTCTATTGCAGGTCACGGGGTAGGGACGTTGGCTCAACTTCAACACTTTGAGGTTTTCCATCTCGGTTAATCTCAACTGTCAAAGCTTTTCCAATCTGGCTACTTTCAACCTGGGCCTGTACCTCGTTGGCATCACTGACTTTATTCGCGTTGACTTTTTTGATGATGTCACCCCGTTTCAAGCCTGCCGCCTCGGCTGGAGTGCCTTCCATCACCCGCACAATCAAGACGCCCTCTTCTTCATCGATTTTGATACCAAGCTCTTCATCGGCATTGATGCGCTCCCGCATTTCAGGGGTTAGATTGACCATCTGAATGCCCAGATAGGGATGCTGCACTTGCCCAGTTGCAAAAAGCTGATCGGCGATCCGCTTGGCTGTTTCAATGGGTATGGCAAAGCCTAGGCCTTGAGCGTTGGCCCGAATGGCCGTATTCATGCCGATCACCTCGCCTTGGGCATTGAGTAAAGGCCCGCCTGAGTTACCTGGGTTGATTGCCGCGTCAGTCTGGATAAAGCGGACCCGCTTATCCGATATTCCCACTTGCGAACTGCTGCGGTCGAGGGCGCTGATAATGCCAGCTGTGACGGTGTTATCGAGACCGAGGGGGTTGCCAATGGCGATGGCCCACTGACCTGGGGCTAGCTCGTCTGTGCTGCCTAAGGGGGCGGTTGGTAAGGCCTCAGCCTCAATTTTAACGACCGCAACATCGGTGACCATATCGACGCCAACGACTTCTCCCTCAAAGCTACGGCCATCTTTGAGGGTTACCGTTACCGTATCTGCCCCTTCTACTACGTGGGCGTTGGTCATCAGTTTGCCATCCGGGGTCAAAATGAACCCTGAGCCTGTGCCTTGCTCGATGCGCTCAGGCAAAGATGGCTCACTGTCGGGGACCTCATCCCCAAAAAAACGCTTAAATAAGGGATGGTCAAAGGCCTCTGGCACCCCTTGTACTGAACGAGAGGCGTCGATGCGAACCACCGATGAGCCCACACGCTCAGCCGCTTCTGCAATAAAATTAGGATTAGCTGGAATCGGAGCCCCTGAGATTGGAGCTACCTGCGCCCGGCTATCTAGAGACGTTTCTAAGGCTGAGGGGACTCGGTCTAAAGAAGACTCTCCGTCTGGCAGGGCAGATGTGGCCACTTTGCCCATGTAAAAGTGGCTCAGCCAACCTGCGCCGCTACCGAGAACGACGAGGGTGGCATAAAGTCCTAGCTGTTTTGGAGAAACCCCCATATCGTCTTTCCTCGGGTTGAGATAGCGAGCCCTTGAGAAACTGAAAAAGTCTGGGACCTCAAACTTAAAGATCTGGGATCTCAAACTTTGATAATCAGCCTGACCTTACTTTAGCGAATCAGCGGTAAAGTTTGGTGCCCTGCAGATAGTTCACTATTACATCACATGGCTATTACATTACATGGCTATTCAATACGTTGCGGCTATCACGTGGCTCCGTTCAATGGCAGCTCATCAAGTACATAGGCATTCACATAGACATTCACATAAACATTCAAATAGGCGTGAATTCATAAAGAACTATACCTGTACACCCCACGCGATCGGCAAAAATCACTAAATTTCAAGATGTTTTTCGCACTCCATTCAAAATTTTCTGAATTTTTGTGTGGTTTCGCTGAAACAGGGTGTGAATAGTTGGGGACATCGGGATAGCCAAGGAGTGTAGCGATGCGTAAATGGCAGTGGAAACAGAGCTGGCTCAGCTGGGGCGGCATTTTAGTGCTCGCCCTAACTGGGGCAGCCCAGGCCGAAGAGCTGTGTGGCGAATCTGCCCTTGACCGGGTTGTGAGCCACTCAGTCACCGAGGGTGAAACCCTGGAGAGCATTGCCGAAGACTATGGGCTGCTGAGTGCAACCTTGCTGCGGTTTAATCCGGAGGGTGTCAGCGTCGGTCAATCTGTCTCTGTGCCCCCGTTTGACGGTATCTCTGTTGAGGCGGCGGCGGGGCAAACCTGGCAAGCGGTGGCCGAGCGCTACGGCGTTGGGGCTGATATTTTATTTGAAGTCAATGGCTGCCAAGCGACGGTACCCAGTCAGATTTTTATTCCCGGACGAAACCGTGTCCTTGGCATATCAGCAGCCTCGCAATCTTCACAACAGCTACCGGGCTATCCGCTACCAGAGCAGGCCCCTGTCGTTGTGAGCTACGGCTGGCAGCCCCACCCCACTCGAGATGAAATTGTCTTCAACAGCGGCATCGCTCTCACAGCCACTCCAGGGACCTCCGTCACAGTAGTGGCGGATGGCACCGTCGCATTTGCGGGGCCTCAAGCGGAATATGGCAATTTAATCGTGGTTAATCACAGCGAAGGTATCCAAACCCGATACGCCAATTTAGATGAATTGACGGTCGGTGTGGGTGAAACCGTGCGCCAGGGAAGTTCTTTGGGTACAGTTAGAGGGGTAGAGGCAGACTCATTCATCTACTTCGAAGTCCGCACTAATTCTGCACTGGGTTGGGTTGCCCAAGATCCCTCCCAATACTTGCCCGCTCTGGGGCTGAGATGATTAGATCTAGGGGCTTTTGATCGCTCACAGCTCAAGCTAGCTGCCCAGAGACTAGTCGCGCAAGGGGCCAGCTGCTCAGAGGCCGAGATTGCCAAAAGACAGCATCTTCTTATAAAAATTACATACTGGGTCTGGCCATCTGAACAACAAGCTCCTAAAATGCCGATATCTTCGATGTGGGGGCGATTTCTTGAGGAAAATGACGTTGCGCCATGGCTAAAAATCCAAAGGCATCAAATCCAAAGGCCTCTAAAAAGCTTGAGAAACTATTTACGGCTCAGCCAAAACCTGAGTCTGGCCCAACCTTGTGGGGCTCGTCTATTTTGTTTGAGCTATTCTTGGTGCGTCCTTGGGTTTTAGTGGGTGGCTTCTGGCTGCTGCTGATTATGATTAGCGCTCTGGCCCTGGGTGGCCTCAAAGATCCGGGTAAAGAGCTAGCCCAGCCTGTGCCCACTCCTGAAACGATTGAAAGCACGGCTGGCGCAGCGGTCACCACTCGGTTGCAAGGCAGCGTTGACGCCCCTCAGTCAGACCCTGCGGCTACGTCAGTGGCACCTACTGAGCTGTCGATGCCCACCTGGCCTCTGTGGGCCCTGGTGGCTGTGTGTGCCGGGGGGTGTCTGGCAATGTCTCGACCAGCTGTGGCGGTTGCCCGGCGCAGCCGACGGCGGGCAACGCCTAACTCTAGAGCGGTGGCGTTGCAAAACAAGCGCCTCAATCGCCATCGAACCGAAAAACTCCGTGCCGATCAAGGTCGGCTTGAGCAGCCTCGTCTAGATCAGCGCCGCGCAGCTAGCGCGAGTAAAAGCCGTGCGGGCAGCCTGAGTAAAAGCCGTGCGGGTAGCGCAAGTAAGTCGAGAAAGCGTCTTAAGCCTCAGCAACCCTCTGCTCAGGTGCTGGCAATTCGCACAGGGGGTATTATTCAGCGAGTGGCTCCCCCTGTTCGAAAGCCTTCTGTAGGGGGGCGTTCGGTGCCTCAGTCGGCGGGGGTGTCGCCCAAAGGAGGGTCGCCCAAGGGGGTATCGTTTGACGTTAAGCAGTCAGTGATTACGGTTGTCCCAGCTAATGAAGATCATCCTTTAGATTGGCAAGCGGGCAGTTTGGCCCACAGGCTT
>JBCBZL010000240.1:0-7797 GCA_039815385.1 Cyanobacteria bacterium P01_A01_bin.114 | reverse complement strand
GCGGCTGCGGTAAGAGTTCTTTACTGCGAGCCATTGCGGTGCTGTGGACTAACGGTCGCGGCCAAATTATTCGCCCTGATATTCAAGATATGCTGTTTTTGCCCCAGCGACCCTATATGTTACTGGGCACTCTGCGAGAGCAGCTGACCTATCCCTATCGCTATGAGCATTCTGACGAAACACTGATCGATATTTTAGAGCAGGTCAACTTAGGCGACTTGCCTGAACGCTTTAGCGGTCTTGATACGATTCACGATTGGCCCAGTGTCTTATCGCTAGGCCAGCAGCAGCGGCTCGCCTTTGCAAGGGTGCTGCTCTCTCAGCCTCGCTACGTCATGCTAGATGAGGCCACCAGCGCCCTGGATATCAACAACGAGCGTCACCTCTATGAGCTACTAGCAAACATGCAGGTCGTTTACGTTAGCGTGGGCCACCGCCCTTCTCTATTGGAATACCACCAAAACGTGCTGGAGTTGAATAGTGACTCAACTTGGCAGGTGTATTCGGCATCAACTTATCGCACCACAGAGCTTGGGGTGTCTTGAGATGAGGTGATCGCTTGAATATAAGCTTCCTGTTGGCGAAGGGGGAAGGGCGAAAGGCGAAGGGGGAAGGGCGAAGGGGGAAAGGCGCTAGCGTAGCCGTGCTCCTTGCTTATCTTTTTGCTTAACTTGCCCGTTATCTGTTCAATTAAATGTCCAACTCAATGTTCAATCACCCATAACAAACAACTCCCTAACACTATTCTCATGATCGCCTAAGAAACCGCCTGCATCATCGGATTAACAATAGTATTGTTACTGATGGAGAGCATCATGACTCCCGCTCAGACACCCAAGCAAAGGGCCGCGCCAGCCCCGGTTCGAGCGCTATATCAATGTGGTCAGTCAGTCTGGCTAGACTACATTCGGCGATGCATAATTCAAAGCGGAGAGCTGCGTCGCTTGGTCGAAGAGGAGGGTATTCGGGGGGTTACTTCCAATCCAGCAATCTTTGAAAAGGCGATCGCAGGTAGTCCCGACTACGACGGCGCTATTTACAACAGCGCTATTTACGACGGTGCGTTTCAATCGCTGCTAACCTCAGGGTATCGAGAACCGATCGTTGTCTATGAATTGCTGGCAGTTGCCGATATTCAATCAGCGGCTGATATTTTGAGGCCCGTGTATGAATCGAGTCGTTATCAAGACGGCTACGTCAGTTTAGAGGTCTCTCCCTATCTGGCCCATGACACTGAGCAAACCCTTGAGGAAGCTCGCCGCCTGTGGCAAGTCGTAGATCGACCCAATCTAATGATTAAGATCCCGGCCACCTCGGCGGGTATTCCAGCCATTCAACAGCTGATCGGGGAGGGTATTAACGTCAACGTGACGCTGCTGTTTTCTCGACGGGCCTATGCTGAGGTGGCTGAGGCTTATCTCACTGGTCTAGAAAGTTTGATGGCTGCGGGGGGTGATCTTAGCCGTGTTGCCAGCGTGGCAAGTTTCTTTGTCAGCCGCCTTGATGTCGTTGTTGATGAGTGCTTAGATAAAGTCTCTCAAGTTGGGGAAGATACTCGAAAACAAGCGATGGCTGAGTCGCTGAAAGGGGAGATTGCGATCGCAAATGCAAAACTCGCCTATCAGTCTTATCAAGCCTTGTGCGAGAGCAGTCGCTGGCGAATACTGGCGCTCCAGGGTGCCCAACCCCAGCGGCTGCTGTGGGCCAGCACGGGGACTAAAAATCCTCGGTATTCTGACGTGCTGTATGTCGAGGAACTGATTGGCCCCCATACGATAAATACGATGCCGCCTGCTACCCTGGCGGCCTTTCAAGATCACGGTCGAGTGCGCCCGAGTCTGTTGGCAAACGTCGATGATGCGGACGCCGCTCTGAAAGACCTGGCTTTGCTAGGAATCTCTTTAGACAACATTGCTGACGATTTGCTGGCGAAGGCCGTGCAGGGCTTTATCGAAGCCTTTGACAGCCTGTTAGATGCCGTCAAAGAAAAGCTGGCAGACCTATAGACGGTCTCAAAATAGACGATCTCAAAGATGCCATCTTACTGCCATCTCATGGGTGGGCTATCGGCTTGATTACTAAACACGAGGAAAACGCGATGCAACTAGGTATGATTGGGCTCGGGCGGATGGGGGCAAACATTGTCCGGCGTCTGATGAGAGACGGGCACGAGTGTGTAGTCTATAACCGCACTCCTGACAAAGTTAAACAGCTAGCGGCTGAGGGGGCGGTGGGGGCTACCGACCTAGACGACTTTGTTGAGAAATTGGCTAAACCAAGAGTGGCCTGGGTGATGGTGCCCGCCGGGGAGGTCACTGAAGCGATGGTGCTGGCCCTGGCCGATCGCCTGGAGCCCGGAGATATCATCATTGATGGCGGCAACACTTACTACAAAGACGACGTCCGTCGCGCCCACAAGCTGCGCGATCGCAATATTCACTACGTTGATGTCGGTACCAGCGGCGGCGTTTGGGGCCTAGAGCGGGGCTACTGCCTGATGATTGGCGGCGACCCTGGGGCTGTAAAACACATTGACCCGCTCCTGAAAACGATTGCCCCTGGCAAAGGAAATATTCCTGAAACGCCTGGCCGGGAAACCTTTAACCAGACGGCAGAAGATGGCTATCTGCACTGCGGCCCGGTGGGCGCTGGCCACTTTGTCAAGATGGTGCACAACGGGGTGGAGTACGCCCTGATGGAGGCCTACGCAGAAGGGTTTGATATTTTTGCCAACGCCACCTCAGAGGAGCTAGCGCCCGACTATCGGTATGACTTGAACGTGGCCGACATTGCTGAGGTGTGGCGACGAGGCAGCGTGGTTGGCTCGTGGCTGTTAGATCTGTCTGCGATCGCGCTGGCCGACAATCCCTCCCTCTCAGACTATACCGGCTACGTGCAAGACTCTGGCGAAGGCCGCTGGACCCTGATCGCTGCCATTGAGTCGGCGGTTAACGCAGATGTGCTCTCAGCCGCTCTGTACACCCGATTTCGCTCTCGTAAAGAACACACCTTTGCTGAAAAGATGCTCTCGGCGATGCGGCAACAGTTTGGTGGTCATGTTGAAAAAAAAGGATAGGGAGACATCATGATCGCTTTAGAAACGGCTACCTCAACTCAATCCAAATCGACCAGTGCAACCCCAGCAGGCCCTTGTACCCTCGTTATTTTTGGCGCGTCAGGAGACTTAACCCATCGCAAGCTAATCCCAGCGCTTTATAATTTGGCCAGCGGCGGGCTGTTACCCAAACAATTTGCGGTGGTCGGGGTGGGGCGCTCACCGTTAGCGCAGGACGATTTTCGTCAAAAGCTTCGCCAAGGGGTTGATTCCTTTGCTACTGACGCGGTAGAAAATGAGATTTGGGGCCAGATTGAAGCCGGATTGCACTATCTCTCTGGCAACTTTCAAGACCCTGAGACCTATCAAAACCTCAGAACGTTGCTCACCCAGCTTGATCAAGATCGAGAGACCCGGGGTAATTATCTCTTTTATCTAGCTACGGCACCGCAGTTTTTTGCTGAAATCATTCAGCATCTGGGCGGGGCAGGGCTCACCCAGGAAGCCGATTCGCAATGGCGGCGGGTGATTATCGAAAAACCCTTTGGTCAAGACCTGGCCTCGGCTAAAGCCCTCAACAAAGAAATTACCCAGGTGCTGAATGAGTGCCAGATCTACCGAATTGATCACTACCTGGGCAAGGAAACGGTTCAAAACATTCTGGTATTCCGGTTTGGCAACGGCATGTTTGAGCCGATCTGGAACCATCGCTACATCGACCACGTGCAAATTACCGTGGCAGAACAGGTCGGCGTAGAAAGCCGGGGCGGCTACTACGAAGGCTCTGGGGCACTGCGCGACATGGTGCAAAATCATCTGTTCCAGCTGCTGGCGATGGTGACCATGGAGCCCCCGGTCTCTTTTGAGGCAGATGCCGTGCGGGATGAGAAATCAAAGGTGCTGCGGGCAATTGTGCCGCTAAGCGAAGAGGATGTGCTGACTAACGCCGTTCGGGGCCAGTATGGCGAAGGGCTGAATGATGATGAAACCCTGGCCGCCTATCGGTCTGAGCCCCGCGTTGACCCGGCCTCTAAAACCGAAACCTTTGTGGCCCTCAAGCTCAATATTGATAATTGGCGCTGGGCCGGGGTGCCATTTTATTTGCGCACAGGCAAGCGCCTTGCCAATCGGGTGAGTGAAATTGCAATTCAGTTTAAGCAGCCTCCCTCTTTGTTGTTTCGCCAAACCGCTGCCGATCAGTTTACGCCTAATTTTCTGACCCTGCGCATTCAGCCCAATGAGGGCATTAGCCTTCAGTTTGGGGCAAAGGTGCCCGGCCCCAACGTGCAGATGGGGGCTGTGGATATGGACTTTTGCTATGCCAATTATTTTCGCAGCGCCCCCAGTACTGGCTATGAGACGCTGCTGTATGACTGCATGATTGGCGATGCCACGCTGTTTCAGCGGTCAGATAATGTTGAGCTGGGTTGGCAAGTGGTCACGCCGATTTTAGATGTATGGCAAAGCCTCCCGGTGCGTAATTTTCCGAACTATGCGGCAGGCAGCTGGGGGCCTCAAGCGGCGGACGATCTGCTCACCCGCGAAGGCCGTCAATGGCGCGTAATTAATTCCCAATTTTGTCGGGTTTGATTACCCCACCACCCATTACCCACCACCCATTACCCACCACCCACCACCCACCACCCATTACCCCATCACCCATTACCACCACCCATTACCCCTCCCCCCTATGACCACCACCACCCTCAACCACCACCTCTGGCAACAACACAAAGACTTTGACCAGCCCGTCGACCTTTCGATGGTGCTCACCCAAATGGGATTTGCCGCCAAGATTCTAACTAGCGAGATTAGCCGCGCGGCCCTAGTGGGTCGGCTAGGGCTGATCGGCGAGAGCAATGCCACGGGCGATGCCCAAAAGAAACTGGATGTGTTTAGCAACCAGGTGATTTTAGATACGTTCTCAAAGACCGGTTTGGTGGCTGCGATCGCATCTGAAGAACTCGACAAAACACAAATCGTAGCCTGCGGAGAAGAGGCCCAATACGTTCTCTGTATTGACCCCCTGGATGGCTCCTCAAACACCGACTCGGCCAGCGCCGTGGGCACCATTTTTGGGATCTATCGCCGTCTGACCTCGGGGTATTGCAGCACCGAGGCGGATGTGTTGCAAGCCGGTACTGAGCTGGTGGCGGCGGGCTACGTACTCTATGGCACCAGCACAATTTTGGTCTATAGCAGCGGCCACGGGGTCGATGGCTTTACCCTCGATCCTCACCTAGGCGAATTTTTGCTGTCTCACCCCCAGCTGCACTGCCCCGACAGCGGCAAGGTCTACAGCGCCAACTTGAGCTACTACCAGCAGTGGCATCCCCATATTCAAAAACTGGTCACCTATTTGGGGGATAGCACCCAGGATAAAAGCGACGGCCATCCCACATCGCTGCGCTACAGTGGAGCCCTGGTAGCCGACGTCCACCGCAGCCTGATTGAAGGCGGTCTCTATTTTTATCCTGGCACCGAGACCCAGGCCGACGGCAAACTTCGATTGCTCTATGAATGCGCCCCGCTGGCTTTTGTCGTGGAACAGGCCGACGGTCGGGCCAGCACAGGCAAGCAGCCCATTTTAGAAATCCAGGCCACCTCTATTCATCAGCGTTCGCCGCTGGCCATCGGTAGCCGCACGGCAGTTGAGCTGTATGAGACGTTTTTACAAACTGGATTACCCGGATAAAGGTCGTAGGTAATGCAGAAAAGGTTTTAGGGCATCCAGGGGGGCGTTATTAGTGACTAGTGACTTGTCTGAAAACGCCAATCACCAATCACCAATCACCAATCACCTAACCCTGCCTTAGAAGCGACATGTGATTCAATTGCAGATCCTTACCTCCTTACCTCTCCATCCCTCAACCCATGCAAACCCTTCTCGCGGGAGACATCGGCGGCACCAAAACCATTCTGCGACTTGCAGAGTTTGCCCCAGCTGAGCCCCCGACCCTAAACTCTCCCCTCGTCAGCACCCTTTACGAGCAAACCTACCCTAGTCAGGCCTTTTCTGACTTGGTGCCCCTGGTCAAAACCTTTTTTGCAGAGGTGAATGAGCAACGAGGGCTGGCTACCCACCCAACGGTGGCCTGTTTTGGCATCGCTGGGCCAGTGGTGTGCGATCAGTCTGAGCTGACTAATCTCAGGTGGTCTCTCGACGCCAGACGGTTGGAGCGAGAGCTTGCGATCGCAACCATTGAACTGATCAATGATTTTGCCGCCAATGGCTACGGCATCCTTGGACTGAGTGAATCAGATTTGTTCACAGTGCAAGCCGTGCCTCCCCAGCCTGATGCCCCCATCGCTGTGATTGGAGCCGGTACTGGTTTAGGGGAAGGGTTTTTAATTCGCCAGGACGGGCAGTATCGCGTTTTTGCCAGCGAGGGCGGCCACACTGACTTTGCTCCCCAAACCGAGCGAGCCTTTCAGCTGTGCCACTATCTGCAAAAACGGGAACAGTTACCGCGCATTTCTACAGAGCGAATTGTGTCTGGCATCGGCATTGTCTCGATCTATCAGTTTCTGCGGGACGAGATCCGACTGGCGGCAGAGTCAGCTCCTATGACCGCTGCCTTTCAGACCTGGGAGGCGGCCAGTCAGACTGGCGAAGAGGTCGATAGCCCGGCTGTGTGCATTACCCAGAGTGCGATCGCAGGTAGCGACATGCTGGCGCAACAAACTATGGAACTCTTCGTCCAAGCATATGGCGCAGAGGCGGGTGACCTGGCGCTCAAGCTGCTGCCCTACGGTGGGCTCTATGTGACTGGTGGCATTGCAGCCAAAATCTTACCCCTTATGAAGACAGGAGGTTTTTTAGATGCGTTTTTGAACAAAGGGCGCGTCAGCCCGCTCTTAAAGCAAGTTCCCGTGCATATTGTGCTGAACCCCAAGGTTGGCCTGATCGGGGCGGCTCTGCACGCGGCTCAGCTTTCTTCTCAACGGCCTTAGTGGTCTGTAGTTTTCTGACAATTTTCTCAGGTGAAGGAAACATTTGCTATGAAGCTCAATCGATTTTCAAAAGCGGTTCTATTCGGAACGCTTTCCAGCGTTTTTGTGATGCTGGTGGCGTTAGTCCAAATTCCGACCGCTCACTCTTCTGAACTGCCAACGATTGGTCAGCCGGTACAAATCTTGGCAGCCAAGTCTGGCAATTTTGTTGCCGCTGAGGCTCCGACCACAGGCAGCGCCCGCATTGTAGAAGAAGGTCGGCAGCGTTATCTGGAGATAGATGAGGCGTTTTCAACCACTGACCAAGCTCCGGATCTGCAAGTGTTGCTAGATGTCTCAAGCATACCGCCCCAGACCTACGAGAGATTTGGCAGCTACATTAACCTGGGTGGCCTGCAGTCGGTAAGCGGGGCGCAACGCTACCCGATTCCCAACGTGATTGCGCTGCCCCAGTACCGCTCTGTGGTGATTTGGTGTCGTACCGCGAATGCCACGATGGGGTATGCATCGCTGAGTTAGATTGAGAGTTTTTCTGACTGTTTTCGCTATCGGCTGTTGGCAAATTGTTGACGGCTGATAGCTTTTTGGGGGGGAGTGGGGAGTGGGTAACGGGTAGTGGGTAGTGGGTAGTGGGTAGTGGGTAGTGGGTAGTGGGTTATTTGTTATTTGTTACTCGTTATTTGTAATTGACGTCACCAATCACCAATCACCAATCACCAATCACTAATCACCAATCACCAATCACCAATCCCCCTGACCCCATTTCTAATCAATTCCTAAGGTTCGGC
>JBCBZL010000091.1:0-15193 GCA_039815385.1 Cyanobacteria bacterium P01_A01_bin.114 | reverse complement strand
GGTTGAGGTCTTTAGGGCCTCAGCCCCCACATTATAGGTAAAGCTGGTTAGGGCTTGCAGCTCAGCCGCTCTGAGCGGCGTCTTGATGGTGTGTCTGACCGCAGCTTGGGCCTGCGCTAAATCGTACCGTAGGTATTGCTCAGCTTGTTCAGGGGTGAGGGTATCGCCCAGCTGTACGGGCTGCCCGTCTGGGTATCGGGTGGTTCCCCACCCAATTGTGGGGACGCCTACCGGATCTAAGTAGGCGTTGAGTCTCAGGCCCTCGTGGGCTTTGATGTCATTCTCCAACTGTTTTTCCGACAGGCTGTAGGGCTGACGACCGGTCAATGCCCAGACTAGGTAGCCCTTTTGTGGATGCTGATGGATGCCAGTGCCCTGCGATCGCTGTCTCCAATCCAAGTGAGGTGCCCCGATGCCGCTTTCCCCGGTGCGGGCAATCAGGCTGCCTGCCAGATATTGCCCCGTCCTGCAGTTCTGGAGATGCAGTGCTTGAAACCTTAGCCCTGGCAGCGACTCGGGTTTGATTTCGGCCACTAGGCCTCCCCCGTTAGCATCTTGCCAGCATTCAACTTGGGTTTGGGTGCCCGGCTGCCCCAGGGCATAAACAGGGGTGCCCTCAGGGGTGGCTAAATCAACGCCCTTGTGATCTGAGCTGGCCCCCGCTGGCAGGTGGGTAATGTCGCGCCAACCGTAGCCAGAGGTGACGGTATAGCCTGCGATTTTCTCGCCTGGCTGCACGGGCTGGTTAAGGTCAGGCGCGATCGCATCGACGCGGCTAAAGGTCTCTTTAAGCAGCCGACTCACCGGCAGCGCTTTCTCAAGCATTGCATTTAGCTTTGGGTTGACCACCGGCAGCAGTGTCGCCGCCGATAGCGTCACGCAGAGACCGGTAATGGCCCAGTCGCGACGCTCGCGCTGCACCGCGATGCGATAGCGCAAATCCGGAGATAGGTCTTCAAAGGGGGGCTTAGCGATTGAGCTTGGCACGATCTACCCGACTCCATTCGTCGAAGGTCACATCCAGGGCCAGCCCAGCTTCGGTTAGCCAGCGGTAAGACCCATCGGCCAGCTGACACGCGGGCACGCCCAGCCACTGCACCGCCACCCCCTCTGACTCACCGATAAGGGCTTTTCTAAGGCTGGCCTGGTGATCGGTAATGATACTGGGGTCAAGCAGGGTCGCACAGGGCCGCAGCCGCTTGTCTGTGGGGTTGACGTCTGTGACCTGAGCCCAGTCGGCATCAAGCCTGCTGGCGATGGATTTTACATAAAAAATGGGGTTGGCAAATGCACCATATCCAGGCTCTGCAATATCGATAGCCAGGATGAGCGCGGCGATGGGGAGAGATGCGATCGCGTAGTTTTTGATTCGAGTTCGGCCCACGGTTATCTCTCTCCATCGACTCGAACGGCTCGGATAACCGGTCTGGTTTTGACGGGGGAAATCGGCTGGGTTTCACCCAGCATCGCATCATGAACCTCGCCAGCTAAAGACTGCGTTGGCGGTGCTAGCATAGCGGCCAGGTTACACCCAGCCACCACCGGATTCCACCCGTCACCAGAGCAGGCTTTAATATCGCCTCGCATGAAATTGAGCCCACCACTTAGCCCCGCAGAGCCAAACCAAATGACCGCCCCGGTCGTCGCCACCGTCCTCACCGGATGATGTCGAAGGGCAGACAGCCAGGCCCTAATGGCCACAAAGCTGGCCGCTGCGTCGTCAGCGGGGAGGATCGTAAACACGGGGCGGCGTTTGCCAGTGGCATCGAAATACCCACCGTCACCGACGTTTGAGCGAGGCGTGGCTCGGTTGTGGGTGATTGCCCCCCGCTGTACAGGGAGCATAGCAGTGCTTAAATCGGTGTTGAGATCGATGATTTCTGCCTCAATCACGTCACTATTTTTTTCTTGAGAACCGGACATGGGGGTTACGCTCCAAAAAACTTTGAATGGGTTGCCTTCAGCTGCCGCCACTGCTCCAGCGAGGCATATTCAGAAATTGCATTTTTCAACAGCTCTGATACCTCTCTGTAGGCCCGCCCACCCGTAACGCCCCAATACTCAACAATCAGTTTTTGGGGGGTTGTATTAGATAGCAACAAATCAATCGCGTCAACTGGCGTGATCGGCTTTTCAGGCGGCTTGGCCGAAAAAACAGAGGTGAGCTCTGGGATATCTACCAGCTCCCAGTTTTTTTCTAAATCGTCGAAATCTTCGGAAAAAGCAGGGTTTGCGAATGCCTTGGGGTGGCGTCTGCGAGCTTTGCAATAGCTGCTGCGAGCCTCCAGATGGAAACTTGCCGGCAGGGCCAATAAAACCTCACCCAGAATCTCAGGATTAAACCAGTCCGGATAAGAAACAATCGCTTGTGAGGGCTGACCGGCTTGATCAAAATCGACTCCGACTACAGTCGCTTGGTGATTCGGAGCAGGCACGCCTGTTGGCGTTCTAGCCGCATGCAGGTTCAGCACAATGTAGTCATCCTTGAGGGATTGTAAGTTTGTTTTTGTGTAGTCTTCACCAATCAGAGCTTGACTGTGATCGTGAGTCACCAAAATATGGTGCTCACGCGCTTTTTTAGACTCGGTGGTGATACTGGTGAACAGTTCATCAGCTCGCTTTATCTTTTTTCCTGGCCCTTTATCTGGCTCTTTATCTAAGGCCCTATTGGCCCCCCCGTTTCGATCGCTGTTTGAGGCGCTATCTGAGTTTCTGTTTAGGTTGCTGTCTGGCCCTGAATCTGAACACATGGTGACCCCATTTAAGATCTCAGTGAGCGGTGCTGCTTTCTGTTGCTTGGTTTTGAGCTGCTCGAGATAATCGGCCATTTGAGCCGCGATTGTTTCTAGGCTCTGATCACCCCGATCAGACTTTTTAAGCCCGCTAGATCGACGCCCTGACTGAGGGTCGGGGGCATTCGTGTCTCGAATTGCATGGTGACGGATGATCATCCGCAGATAGGCTAAAGCAACGGCAAAGCGAGTTTTACCGCTGCCCTGCGGTCCTACAATCAGCACCGTGTGGCATTCCAGCAGCTTTAGCAACCAGTGGTACTCAGGGTGGGTACGGATGGCATCCGCAACGGCCTGCCGCAGGCTTGTTCCGGGTGGGGGTTGCTCAGAACGCTGGGGAGCCAAGGCCGGGGGTGACTGCTGCTGAGACTGGTCGATATACCAGCAGGCTCCAAGCCCCAGAGCTGTCATGGTCAGGGCAATCACCGGAATACGGTAGGGGTTGCAGGGTTTGTATTCGACCGTTTCTCCGTTCGCAAACCGCTCCAAATCGACCAGGGTCAGATTTGAGCACTCAGGCTCAGTGATGGCCAGCACTGCGGCGATGGCTAGCCCGCCCAGGGCAAACCATAGCTGATGAGAAGATTTCACTCGGCGGCCTCCCTAAACTCGTCGGCTTTGGCCTCTGCGGTTACTGCCCGTAAAATTTGGTGATGTTCCACCAGATCTGCGATCGCAACCTGAGTCAGTGAGACTTCTGGCTCAGCCATTCTCCCGCCAGACCGGGCAATTTCAGAGGCTTTTACCCGCATGGTGGCGATCATCATTGCCTGCCAGTCGCGGTTGTTTCTGGCCTGCTCAATTTGAGCCACCGCATCCAGCGTGAACTGATCGAGCGGGCACTCGATCGACTGCCGGTAACATCTAGCATTCGGATCTATTGTTTGCTTCTCGGCTTCGGCGTAGATGCGCTTGGCTTCCTGACTGAGGAGCTGTGATTGAAACTCATCGACCTGCATCAGGCTTAGTTCAATGGCTGAGTCGGTATCTTCTATAGCGCCGCTCACCAGGGCAGACTTATCTACCTGAGCCGTTTGCGGAGCATACTGCCCCACCACGGGCGCTGTGGAATCTTTAATGGTCAGCCCCAGCAAGAGCAGGGCACCTGCGCTCAGGCCACAGATGACCTGATTTTTACGATCGAGCCACCACGCCTTGGCGGAGGAGACATGGACAATATCATGGGCATCTGACTGGGCAGATGGCTGGGGGGGCAGCGGCTGCACGTCTCGGTTGAGAAAAGGGTTTGGGACTTTCAGCGTTTGTTTTGGTTCAGTTTTCTCAGTCATGGGATAGCCGGGGAGGGTGAGTAGACAGGCTGGATGGTGAATCAGACGGGGCACCCGACAGGGATGCTGGACGGGGGGCACCCGCTCGACGCGCTGGAACGGTGCGATCGCACCGTTCTTTTTAATCTGGGTGGCCCTTTGATTAATGTCGAGGGGGGAATAACCCCCGGTTTTGGCCCTGCCCGAGCGTTTGCTCAGCAAGCCGCCTAGGCCGATCCGAAGAAAGCCTATCTATGACGTGAGAAGCGTCTTAAGCTTGTCCTAAAATCCGTACATCCGAAGGGAGCATGTCATAAAATTTTGACTTTCAGAGCTTAATCCTTGGTTACATTTGAGCGGGGTGAGTGGGTGAGTGGTGAGGCATTAATCTAGTTCAAGGGTTTGGTCGCGTTGCTCTGGACACGCCCAAAAGTCTCTTTGATAGGATGGGAGCTATCCGCTTAAATGGGCCTGCATGTAATGAAGACCGTGATTTCTGTCCCCCTTCCTCAAAACCCATATGAGATCAAGATCGCCCCTGAAGGGCTGCAATATTTGGGGAGCTGGCTCGCGGGTGCAGACACTCCGTTGATTCAGCCAGGCCAGAAGCTCTTGCTGGTGTCAAACCCGGTGGTCTTTAAGCATTATGGGGAAAGTGCGATCGCATCCCTCACCCAGGCAGGGTATCGGGTCTGTCAATGCATTTTGCCGCCAGGAGAACGCTATAAGACCCTGCGTTCAATCGAAAAGATCCACAATGTCGCTTACGAAAATCATCTGGAGCGGGGCGGCGCAATGATCGCCCTGGGCGGCGGCGTAACCGGTGACATGACGGGTTTCGCAGCAGCCACCTGGCTGCGGGGCATTGCCGTCGTACAAATACCAACTACGCTACTGGCGATGGTAGACGCATCGATTGGGGGCAAAACCGGCGTCAATCACCCCCAGGGCAAGAATCTGATTGGTGCATTTCACCAACCTCGACTTGTTCTCATTGACCCCAAGGTGCTCGCAACGCTGCCCGGTCGAGAATTTCGGGCTGGCATGGCAGAGGTGATCAAATACGGTGTTATTTGGGACGAAGTGCTCTTTACCCAGCTTGAGCAGGCAAAACGCCTCGATCAGCAAAAGCTGATCGGGGATGAGTTACTCCAGACCATCTTGACCCACTCTTGCCAGGCCAAAGCCGACGTGGTCAGCCAGGACGAAAAAGAAGCCGGCCTGCGCGCCATTTTGAACTACGGTCACACGGTAGGTCACGCCGTCGAGAGCCTGACCGGCTATCGTCGGGTTAACCACGGTGAAGCGGTGGCCATTGGCATGGTGGCGGCGGGTGCGATCGCCGTCGATATGGGGCTTTGGTCCCAAGCTGACACCGACCGACAGCTTGCCCTGATCGAAAAAACTAAACTTCCCACCCAGCTCCCCGAAGGCCTTAACATTGAAGACATTCTCGTTTCCCTACGGAGTGACAAAAAAGTTCAAGCTGGCACAGTCCGCTTCATCCTCCCCAAACGCATTGGCGAAGCCTTCGTCAGCAGCGATGTCACCGACGACATTGCGCGGCGTGCCTTAGCCCAAATATCCATAAATTAGCAGGTGAGCACTGCTCACCCTACCAGAGTGCCTTAACGAATTTCCCCTTCCCCTTCGCCCTTCCCCTTCGCCTTTCGCCCTTCCCCCTTCGCCTTTCCCCTTTCCCCTTTCCCCCTTGACCTTTAACTTCCTGATCATGCAAACCCAAGACCGCCCAGCCTCTACTCTGATCTCCTCGCCGAGCCGCACCGCTGCGGTCAGCCGCGAAACGAAAGAGACCAACGTCCACGTCAGCCTCAACGTCGATGGTCAGGGTCGTTGCAACGCCGAGACTGGCATCCCCTTTTTAGATCACATGCTGCATCAAATCGCTTCCCACGGGCTGTTTGACCTGGATGTGCGAGCCCAAGGCGATCTCGAGATTGACGACCACCACACTAACGAAGATGTGGGGATTACGCTGGGCATGGCGCTGCACAAAGCCCTGGGAGATCGCAAAGGGATTGTCCGCTTTGGCCACTTTGTCGCCCCCCTAGACGAGGCCCTCGTGCAGGTCTCCCTAGACTTTTCGGGTCGTCCTCACCTCAGCTACGGGCTTGAGATTCCCACCCAGCGTGTCGGAACCTACGATACTCAGTTGGTGCGCGAGTTCTTTGTTGCCGTGGTGAACCAGAGCCTGATGACGCTGCACATTCGTCAGCTCGATGGCATCAACTCTCACCATATCATCGAAGCCACCTTTAAAGCATTTGCCCGCGCCATGCGCATGGCCACCGAGATTGACCCGAGGCGCGCCCATTCAATTCCGAGCTCCAAAGGGGTTTTGCAAACCTAATACCCAATCCAAATGCAGTCCCCCGATTCAAACCCCCCGATTCAAAATGAGAACCTGTCAGGGGCGTCAGATTTGACGCCCTTCGGTATCAGGTATAACTAAGCAGGATTTCGTGTAAGCACAGGCAGTTGGATAAAAGAATCTTGGCCAGGGTACACGGTAATGGTCATAATTTGGCTGTCTATCAAACGCACAAACTGAGGCTGCTCCCCGGTGCCCGGATTCACCGGATAGGCTGGGAAGCAGGCGGCGCTGATACTGAGTCTGAGCGTTTGCCCCGCCTTCAGGCAGAAACAAGTTGGCTGTAGAGTAATTCGTACGCTTGCCCCCCGGTCTTGTCCTATTCGACCGTAGCCCTGGGTGAGATTATAAACGGTCCCGTCTGGCTGCCCCCCAGATAGCACGGCAGACACATCGTAGCTGATCGTGTCTGCATCACAATGCAGCGTCACGGTCACCTCCCCCGCCACCGATAGGTCAGCTTTCAACGGTCCGGTCGTATAGGTCAACACGTCGCTGCGATCGTCAATATGCGACCGATCGAAGGAGCCCGATGGGAAACTGGCATGCCCGCCCAAAGCAGGCACAGGCCGCCACGGATCGTGGACAAAAATATCAGGCGGCTGGGGAATAGCCGACAGTTCGGAGGGAAGGACTAGTTTTCCATCGTCTTCTCGCATGCCTGCTAGACCCGTGCTGGTCAAGCAATAGGTCACAGTTTCAGTCTGTGGCCAGGCTTCAGATTGCCGCCAGTGGTTAGTCCCCATCTCAAAAAGATGCACTGACGGTTCACTCAGCAGGTCAGTCTTTTGCCCCTTGAGGAAGTGGTCAAACCAGCGGAGCTGAAGCTGATCGATGGAGTTGACTGAAGCGGGACCAAAATCAATTGCCCCGACCTTGCGCCCCCAGGGAAGATGGCTCCAGGGACCGATCCAAAGGTGCTGGGGATGCTGGCTGCGGGCAGTCATGTCTCGATAGAGCCGCAGATCCCCCGTCAGGTAGGGGTCAAACCAGCCGCCAACGTGGAGCATGGGCAAATCGACCGCGTTTAAGTCAGGTTTGAGCGACTGCCAGTAGGTATCATTGCTCGGGTGGGCCAGCCAGTCGTGCCAAAAAGAGTCCGGGGCATATTGCTGAATAATGTCTGGGCACGCAGGCGTCGAATTATTGAGCGGTAGGCTGCGGGAAGCGGCGTAGAGAGCTTGAAAGGCGGCTTCGTCTTGCTTGAGTCGAGCGGTTTCTGCCGCCAGCTGAATGGCCCAGCCCAGCCCGGCCTGTAGCCGTAGGGCACCGTTTTCGTAGGCCCAGTCGTGATAAAGATCGTAGCCCACCATTGCAGGAGCCAGCGCTTGGAGCGCCGCTGGTTTAGCCTGAGCGGCATAAAGCTGAGTCATGCCCTGATACGAAAAGCCATACATGCCAACGCGGCCATTGCTGCCGGGTAGCTGCGCCGCCCACTGAACGCTGTCGTAGCCATCGTCAACTTCGTGGGCAAAGAGATCAAACGTGCCCTCCGAGCTACCGCGCCCGCGCACATCTTGAACAACCACGATATAGCCGTGGGCGGCGTACCAGGTGGGGTGAGCATAAACCACGGTGGATGCGATCGCACGCCCATAAGGCTGACGCATCAGCAGCACCGGGAACGGGCCATCCCCATCCGGCCTGTATACATCCGCATCTAAACGCACCCCACCACGGGTGGTCATTGAGAGAGACTGTTTAGAACTCGTCATCTTAGAACCCGTCATCCTAGAGCCTGTGATTTTAGAACACACTATCGTCTAAGCTATCCAAATCCTCAATGTCTGAGAGGTCAAGGTCTGACAGGTCATAGCGCAGCTCCTGTAAATCTTGATTGCGGCTACGGCGAGAGATCCGACGATACTTTTTGGCTTCTAATTTAGGCTCATGTTGAATCTGACCGGCTTCCCCAATTTTGACTTTCTCAGCCGTCTCTGTATCCCGTCGCTGTTCAAGCGATTGCTGATGCTGGATGACTTCCGCCAGCAGAGTTAAATAGTGCCCATAGCGTTCCCAGCCCCCTCGAACTGCGCAGCCCGGCTCGTCTCGGTGCAAACAGTCACTAAACTGACAGCGCTGCTCCGCCAGCCGCCCTTGAAGTTCTGGGAAACAGGCCCCCAGGGCATCTGAATCACAGGTAATATCTGGCTGATTAAAGCCAGGCGTGTCGGCCACAAAGCCGCCGCCGGGTAGCTCAAATAGCTCAACATGCCGGGTGGTGTGGCGGCCTCGACCTAGCTTGCCAGACACCGCCCCAGTGCGAACCGCCCCCTGAGGAATCAGGCGGTTGATCAGGCTAGATTTACCGACCCCTGAGGGGCCCGCAACCACGGTAATCCGATGTTGGAGCTGCTCTATAAGCCCTGTCTGCTCGTCTTGAAGGAGGCTCACCATCACCGGGTCGTATCCCCACTGCCTGAGTCGCTGCTGCCAATCAGCTGCTTCGGCCTTTGTAATCAAATCGCGCTTGTTGAGACACAGGCTAACTGGAATACCTGTAGACTCTGCCTTGACTAAAAAGCGACTCAGCTGAAACGGGTCGAGGGTGGGTTGCTCAAGGGCAAACACCAGTAAAATCTGATCAACGTTGGCCACCGGGGGGCGATCGAGGGCGGTTTTACGCGGGGCGATGGCTGCGATCGCACCTCTATAGTCTTGCCAGTCAAACTCTTCAACCCGGACCCGGTCACCCACCAGCACCTGCTGACCGAGCTTTTTTAACCGCGCCCGCCGAGTACACAAGATGGGCTGCTGAGACAGGCCCACCGCCTCCAACCGGACCCAGTAGTAGTTTGCCTGCCCGGCGGTTACAGTCCCCCAGGCCGATATTGGTTTCGCTGACGGACTCACCGTCAAATGACGCTCTCCCCTGCGGTCTACCTCAGTCACCAGGCACTCACCAGTCACTCACCAGCCATTACTCAGGGCGACGGACAAATATAGCAAACGCCTCGTCTGAGCAGGCTTCAACTTGCTCAATCTGATACCCCTCCATTTTTAGGCTGTCTGGCACCTGCTCCATGGGTTCACCCGCATCCAACCAGACCTCTAGCAGCGAGCCAGGCGGCATCTGATTGAGCTTAAGTTTGGTTTTTACAAAATTAAGGGGGCAGGGCGTTCCCCTAAGATCTAGCTTGGCATCTGCCATCTGACTCTCCACTTTTCACCAACGTTAGCCACACAGGCTAACCCCGGAAAAGCCCCCCCAAAAAACCCTCAATACCGCCTTTGCCAACCTCATCACCGCGAATCTCAGCTAGCTGAACCAGCAGCTCTTTTTCTTCTGTCTTTAATCGGGTTGGAATCTCAACACTCACCGTCAGCAAATGGTCCCCTCGACTCACCGGATTACCCAGGCGAGGCACCCCATGATTTTCAAGGGTAAGCACCGTTCCGGGCTGCGTCCCGGATGGAATCGACACATCCACCGGGCCATCCACGGTATCAACCTTAAGTTCGCAGCCTAAAATCGCCTGCAGGTAGCTGATCTTCAGCTTCGACAGAATGTTGATACCCTCACGCTTAAACGTAGCGTGTTCGTTGACAAATAAATAAACATAGAGATCGCCAGCGGGGCCACCGCGCTGTCCAGAATCTCCCTCATTAGAAACCCTGAGACGGGTGCCATTATCCACCCCGGCGGGGACCGTAATTTTCAACTTTTTAGTTTCTTGCTTATGGCCACTCCCGCCGCAGACCTCACAGCGATCCTCTACGACTTCGCCTGAGCCGTTGCAGGTTGGGCAGGCCGACACCTGGGTAAAGCTACCAAACGGCGTCCGAGTGGCGCGACGCACCTGCCCAGAACCGCTGCAGGTAGAACACGTCCGCGGTCGGGTCCCCGGCTTAGCCCCCGAGCCTTTACAGGTGAGGCAAGATTCCAGGTGGCTGATCTTAATCTCTTTTTCGCCACCAAAGACAGCCTCTTTAAAATCAAGCTTCAGGTCTAATCGCAGGTCGTCGCCTCGCATGGGGCCGCGCCGACGGGTTTGACCAGGCCCTCCCGCAAACCCGCTGAAGAAGCTCTCGAAGATATCGGCAAAGCCCCCCATGTCAGAGAAATCTTGGAAACCCGGTGCCCCTGCCGCACCGCCGACCCCTGCTTCGCCAAAGCGATCGTAGCGCGCTCGGACCTCGGGCTCAGACAAGACTTCGTAGGCTCGATTGATTTCTTTAAAGGTATCCTCAGCCCCCGAATCCTTATTCACATCCGGGTGATACTTACGGGCTAAACGCCTATAGGCACGTTTGATTTCATCTTGGTCAGCACTGCGTGAAACACCAAGGAGTTCGTAATAATCACGGGCCATAAAGCGTCTAGTCTAATGAATTACAGTACGTGAATGACGATAATGCAAACACACACACCCAACATTTTACGGAACCCTGCCTCAATTTTGACGCTTAATGTAATTAGCAATTTCCGTACTAATACATTCGGTTGGGTTACGTGCGGCTGGGACCCTATTCGCTTAACCGCCCTCATTCGATGGCTTCATAATCAGCCGTAATCGTAGCATCCAGGTCAAACTCGGGTGCCATCGCCCCCATTTCAACCGTGGGAGCCGTGGCTGCAGCTTCATCTGTCGGTGCACTTTGCTCAGAAGCACCGAACGGATCTACCGCTGAGTCGTCCTCGCTGACGGCGCTCGAGCCGTCGAGATCGTCCCCTCCCCCGACGTTTTCTGGCTCATCCCCAACGTCATAATTTTCTTCGTTGGCCTGTCGATAGAGGGTTGCCCCAATGGCAAAGATCGTTTGCTGCAGATCGTCTAGCGCCTGCTGGAGCTCACCCACCCCAACGCTTTTGTCTTGCATTGCCGCCCGCAACATTTGGGCGTGTTCGGTTGCCTGGGCAGACAGGGGGGCATCTATCATATCAGCGTTATCCCGCATGGTCGATTCGTAGCTGTAGAGCAGCGTATCAGCCCGATTTTTGAGGTCGGCAATGACCTTACGCTGTTCATCTTCGTCCGCATACATGTCAGCCTCATCGCGCATGCGCTCAACCTCTGCAGGTGTCAAGCCCCCTGTATTGGTAATGCGAATGCTTTGCTCTCGGCCTGTGCCCTTATCTCGGGCTGCGACCTGCAAAATACCGTCGGCGTCTATCTCAAAGGCGACCTCAATCTGGGGAACCCCCCGAGGAGCCGGTGGAATGCCAGCTAGCTCAAATCGCCCCAGACTCTTGTTGTCTCGTGCCATCGCCCGCTCACCCTGCAGGGCATGCACTTCGACCGAAGTCTGCCCATCCGTTGCGGTGGAAAAGACTTGAGATTTGCTCGTAGGAATCGTAGTATTGCGCTCAATCACCTTGGTGAACACTTCACCCAGAGTTTCAATCCCAAGGGATAGGGGGGTCACATCGAGAAGAAGGAGGTCTTTGACTTCGCCCCCCAGCACCCCGGCTTGAATAGACGCGCCCAGGGCAACCGCTTCATCCGGGTTGACAGAGCGATCTGGGGTTTTGCCGCCAAAATAATCGGTAATTGCTTTTTGTACCGCTGGAATCCGGGTTGAGCCGCCCACCAGCAAGATGCGGTCAATATCATCCGGAGACAGCTCAGCGTCTTTGAGGGCCTGGGCAACGGGTTCCAGGGTGCCTTCAACCATAGAACGGGCTAGCTCTTCAAATTGCGATCGCGTCAGGTCTGCCTCCAGGTGCTTGGGGCCCGTTTCATCCGCAGCAATAAACGGCAAATTGATTGAAGTGGTCATCATCGTTGAGAGCTCAATTTTTGCTTTCTCAGCCGCCTCTCGAATCCGCTGTAACGCCATCCGATCTTTAGAAAGGTCTAGCCCTTCTTGCTCTCGGAAACTGGCCAGCATCCAGGTGACAATGCAGTTATCAAAATCATCACCGCCCAGATGGTTATTGCCCGAGGTGGCCTTCACCTCAAACACCCCGTCTCCTAGCTGCAAAATCGAGACATCAAACGTGCCCCCGCCCAGGTCAAATACCAGCACAAGCTGATCTTGATCTTGCTTATCTAGGCCATAGGAGAGCGAGGCCGCCGTCGGCTCGTTGATGATACGCAAAACTTCTAACCCGGCGATGGTGCCAGCATCTTTGGTCGCCTGACGCTGGGCATCGGTAAAGTAGGCTGGGACCGTAATCACGGCTTGGGTGACTTCTTCGCCAAGGTAGGCTTCAGCGTCTTTTTTGAGCTTTTGCAAGATCATGGCTGAAACCTCCTGAGGGGTAAAGCTCTTGCCCCGAATCAGAACATCAACCGTGTCGTCTTTGCCCCGCACACAGTTATAGGGGACTCGAGTCCGCTCAGATTCAGTATCATCCCAGCGGCGACCAATAAAGCGCTTAATGCTGTAAACCGTGTTTTCAGCGTTTGTGACCCCCTGGCGCTTGGCAAGCTGGCCAACTAAGCGCTCTCCATTCTTAGCGAACCCAACGATACTTGGGGTTGTACGCCCCCCCTCGGTATTGGTAATCACCATCGGCTTTCCCCCTTCGAGGACAGCAACACAGCTGTTAGTCGTGCCTAAGTCAATGCCGATAACTTTTCCCATAACCTGTTAGTCCTAAAAAGCGCTTATACTATTGGCTCTGCAATTTTTATGATGGCTCTAATAATCTGCGAATACAGAATTTGCGAATACAATTTTGCGAATACAATTTTTTTGCGAACACAAATCTGCGAGCACAAACCCTAGACACCCGCTAGAAGCCTGAAAGTTTGCCCCAGACTACGGCACTTATCAACCGCCCGTCAGGACAAACTCCTTCACTTCAAGAAAACTTTAATTGAGCTAAAAGCCTGATAAAAATTGAGACCGTCAGCTCAACCAAGTCCGCTAGGATGCCGCCTCGCCCTCGGGAGAGCCATCAGCATCCGGTACGTTTTCTAGCGGTGCTGCGACTTTGACCATGGCATGGCGCAAAACCTTTTCACCTAAAAGGTACCCTCTAACCAACTCTTCGATAACAGTACCCTCTTCATGGGCATCCGTCGGCTCACGCAGAACAGCTTCATGCAAATTGGGATCAAAAACTTGTCCCTCGGCCCGCATCGGCGAAACACCCAGTCGCTTAAAGCCATCAACCAGCTGCTTATAGACGCCCTGATAGCTTTTATGAATGGTCATTTCACCATCGGTTTGGGGTTTGAGATGGGCCCGAGCCCGTTCAAAATTGTCAACGACTTCTAGCAAACTGGTCAGCACATTAGACTTGATCTGATCGCCCAGCTCTGCTTTTTCGCGTTCGGTGCGATTGCGAAAATTCTCGAAGTCAGCATTGATTCTTAGAAACTGATTGGTGCGATCTTCTATCTGGGTTTTTAAGGTCGCAATCTGCTGCTCTAGGTCAGCTACCACACTGGCCTCTACGGGTGAAGCGTCTGCTTGAGCATCTCCCTCGGATTCATTAGACGGCTGAAAATCTTTCTCAAAATCTATTTCAACAGCAGCGTCTGCTTCAGTTAGCTCTTCGACCCCATCTGTCGGTTCGGAGCCCCCATTTTGGGCATTTTCAGCCGGGTTGATGTCCTCTTCCATTCTCTAAACCTCTATCGTTTGCCGATCAACATGAGCCACAGGCCTACAACAATTTAATATATTTCAGCCGCATCATAATTGGGTAACGCTGCATTTACCGCAGTGACGCAAGCCAAATAGGCGTTACCCCAAAACGGAAAACCTGCGAATAGTCGATAATACCTGCACATAGCTGGCAAACCCTGCAAATTTGAAGGCAGACTTAGAAAAAGTGGGTAGCCTAAGGGCCAACCAGGCGCGCGATCGCACAGGATATGATTAAAGTTAGCTTATTTTGATGATGATCAGGCTATCATCGGGGGATGCTATGCTTTTCGCGGCGCTGTCGCGGTCAGTTCCGCTATATTGACTGTATCGTTCGACGTCCTGGGTTGTTTTGAGTGCACAGCCTTCTAGCTTTAAGAGCGCTGTCAATTCTCAGAGCTGCTGTGGGCAATCTGCTGTAAGGATTTTCTGAGTCGGCCATGACCAATTCTTCTTCTTCTCGGAAAGCGCTCGTACTTCAAAGAGGGTTTTCTCCATTTAGTAACAAGCTGGTACAAGCTGGCTACGTCGATACGGACCAAATGCAGCAGGCCTTGGTCGAAAGCCGTAAAACCGGCCGATCTCTCACCGATGTTTTAGAGTCGATCACGGGTCAGCAGCTCTCGCCAGAGCTGCTCAGGCAGTATAAGCGGCAGCAGCTTTTCGAGTTGAAAATTTTATACGGCGTTGAATCCCTCGATCCGGAAATTGACAGCATTTCCGAAACTCAGGTCGGCCAGCTGATTGACAGCCTGATTTCTGTAGACATTTGTCGACGTCATCGACTATTGCCCCTGTCAAAGTCAGAAGACGGTGACATCAAAGCCGTCTTGGTGGCGATGGTTGACCCTGAAAATCTGGAGGCGCAGGATGACCTCAACCGAATTTTTAGACCCCGAGACCTGAAGCTGAGGCGCATGGTCATCACGGTTGAAGACTATCAGCGGATGATGTCTACCTACCTGGATGAGCAGGTTGCCAAAGAAAAACAGCGTGATTTTGAGCAGGCTGTCGATGTCAATTCAGATCTTGAGGGCTTAGACCTAGAAGGCGACGACCTCAGAGAGTCGTTTGACGAAGAAGCCGACCTCGGGGCCGCCCCGAGCTGAAAGCGAGAGCTCCACTATGACCTGTCGTACCTGAGTTTGCACTTCGGACCAGGATGCGCCCAGAGCTTTGTGCGGTTCCTTCACCAGATG
>JBCBZL010000071.1:0-16957 GCA_039815385.1 Cyanobacteria bacterium P01_A01_bin.114 | reverse complement strand
TCCCGCCGAGGTGGACTTAGTCATGGCAGTCCCCGACTCCGGTATTCCGGCGGCGATCGGGTACTCGCAGGCTTCAGGCATTCCCTATGCCGAGGGGTTGATCAAAAATCGCTACGTGGGGCGCACCTTTATTCAGCCCACCCAAACCATGCGCGAGGCGGGCATTCGCATGAAGCTCAACCCGTTGCGAGACGTGCTGGTGGGCAAGCGCGTCCTGATTGTGGATGATTCTATTGTGCGAGGCACCACCAGCCGCAAAATCGTGAAGGCGCTAAGAGATGCGGGCGCAGTGGAGGTACACATGCGGATTTCGTCGCCGCCAGTGACCCATCCTTGCTTTTATGGCATTGATACTGACAGCCAAGACCAGCTCATTGCGGCCACCAAATCGGTTCGAGATATCGAGGCTCAAATTGAAGTTGATTCGCTCGCCTACCTCAGCTGGGAGGGCATGTTACAGGCGACAGGCGAAGCTATGGATAGCTTCTGCTCTGCCTGCTTTACCGGTGACTACCCGGTGGCGATTCCCGAACAGTTTAAGCGCTCGAAGCTGATGCTAGAGAGAACCCCCGTCGGGGCGAGAGAGTAAGCGAGAGAGCCGCTAGCGCTAGCTTGGCGGGTGAAACCGGGGGTGCAGCAAACGCTTGACGGGCTGCTGCCCCTGAATATGCTGCTCGATGATTTCAGCGACATCTTGAGGTCTAACCTGGCGATACCAAATATTTCCTGGCATCACTCTGACGGTTGGGCCAGAGCCACACTGCCCTAAACAGCCACTGCCGGACACCATACAATCTGACGAAGAATAAGCCTGAAACGCGGCTAAAACCTGACCTGCCTGACTGCGTGCGCAGGTGCGATATTGACAAACTTGGACAAAGGAGGGCTGGCTTGGCTGACCGAGCTGACTCTCACCGCAACCGGTCGAATTTGATTCAGTCACAGCGCTCTACCGAGTTGCTCGGGGGGTTAAGGGGGAACACACAACCAAACCAGTACTTTAATAATCGCAGTCTTTTTAGAGAAGTGCAACTATTTTCAAGGAAAAATCAATTTTTTTATCCGGACATATCAGGCCCCTAAGACCCGATTGACAAGTTTGCCCACTGACTGCTTAACCAGACGCCGCCGCTGCCATTTCTCAAATTCTCTTTGGTATCGATACCCGTTGCGTTGATAGGTTCGCCAAGCGTGCAGCGATAGCGGCAGCCCCCAAAACAGCGCGATATAGAGTGAAAACGACAGGCCTCCCCCCATTAGTAAATCGATCAGCATCAAAAACCCGTTAAAAATGCTATATCGAACCAGATGGTGATGAAATTTTTGGGTGCGATATTCCTGAAACAGCCCTTGTTCTTGAGCTTCATCTTTGAGCCCCAACCACTCCCGCTCGGCGGCCCACAGGGTATCAGCATGGATGCCCAGCTCTGATGCGATTTCTAACAGCTGGCCTCGAGAGAGCTCGCCCGATTCGGTATCTTTTGCGATCGCGATTTGTAAAATTCTTTGGGCATCTTCAGCCGCATATAGCTCAGTCATGGGTCAGTCGGGCGCACGTCTTCTTTAGTTATAGATAATTTCAGGGGTAATACACCATATTTTTAAGGTACGGACAACCGAAGGGGGTTGGCGAGATTTGTCCAACAGGCTCAAGGTAATTTCAAAAAAATTTGAAGGCAAGATCTACTATCCGCTACCCACCCCCCGCTACCCGCTACCCACTACCCGCTACCCACCACCCGCTACCCACCCCCCACTACCCGCTTCTAACCCACTACCCACCCCCCACTACCCGCTATAAATCCCCAATCTCAGGCCGATGCTGTGCCCAGGGCCGGGCGGCCTCAATCTGAGCTGCTAGAGAGAGCAGAGTCGTCTCAGCGGCGGGTTTGCCCACCAGCTGCACCCCCAATGGCAGGCCCTCCGGGGTAAACCCCGCCGGGATAGAAATTGCGGGCTGGCCAGTTGCATTAAAGGGGGGACACGGCGCAACCCAGTTGATGATGCGATCTAACGTCTTAGCGGGGCTGAGTCTGGCCCATTCACCAATGCGAATAGTGGGATGCAGATAGGTCGGCATGAGTAACGCGTCGTACTGATCAAAAAAGGCGACAATTTGGCGAGCGCGCACTTGAAGTTCGGTGACCGCCTTCAGATACTGGCCGCTGGAGGTAAAGCGAGCCTTGAGCTGTAGCCAACGATTGAACCGGCTTAAAAAGATAAAGGGCACGCCACTCTCGTCGAGCACCGATCGCCACACGGTCACAAACGGCTCGATCAGCCCCTCAAAACTGGGGCTGGCGATATCAACCCCATGACCTAGCTGCTCTAGCAGAGCGGCTGTTGCCTCCACAGGCTCTCGACAGAGCCGATCGGCTTTACCAATGGGTGAGACTGCCGTCGTCATGGCAATTCGTAGCGGCTGGGGTGGACGCTGGGTCGCGGCCAGAAAAGAGTCGGGCGGATCCGGCAGCCAGTAGGGTCACCCGTCACATAGCCAGAGATCACATCGAGCATCGCCGCTGCATCAGCCACCGTGCGCGCCAGGCCGCCTTCGATCGCCAAACCGCTGATGCGATCGCCCGCGGGGGCATGGGAAACTCTACCCCGCGAAGGTTTTAGCCCCACCAGACCACAGCAGAAAGCCGGCCCCCGCAGAGAGCCGCCCCCATCTGAGCCGTGGGCAATGGGGCACAAACCTGCGGCCAGAGCCGAAGCGGCCCCGCCACTAGAGCCGCCGGGGGTATAGTCGAGATGCCAGGGGTTGCGAGCCGGGGGAAACCCGCTGGGCTCTGTGTAGGGAAACGACCCCAGCTCGGAGGTGGCGGTTTTGCCCAAAATCACAAACCCGGCCTGGCGAATTTGACGAACAATCCCATCGTCGTCGTCGGCAACCCGATGTTTGGCAGCGCGCAGACCGTAGCTGCAAGGGACGCCCTCCACCGACTTGAGATCTTTAATCGAAATGGGGACGCCAAAAAAAGGGGGTAGGTCAGCCTCGCTCAGGCGGGCTAGCTGCTCAGTTTTGGCTTGGGCGTCTGCGATCGCAAGCGCCCTCATCACCGTAAAGTAGCTGCCCAACTGCGGATTAAGCTGATCAATCCGCTGTAGATAAAGCGTCGTCAGCTCCAAGGGTGAGATGACCTGAGTGCGAATCAAACGAGCCTGCTCTAGGGCAGGCGTAAAGGCTAAATCATTGGCGTCCATATCAGCTAGATTAACGTCTAGACGATATTAGCGGCCAGACGGCATTAGGGCCGCTTTAGGATAGGCAATGCGCTTATGGTTATAGCGCTGCCAGACCTGCACAAAAATGTTGGCAATCACGCTCATGTCGTCTCGACTGAGAGACGACTCGATCAGCTGATTGTCTTTCCAACGCGCTCGCAAAATCTTGTTCACCATGTTGTAAGCCTCTTCCAGGCTGGCATCCTTATTCAGAGATCGGAGTGCTGCTTCGCAGGAGTCGGCCAGCATCACAATGCCGGTTTCAGGGGATTGAGGGATGGGGCCCGCGTAGCGAAAATCTGCTTCTCGAATATCCAGCTCAGGATGCTCATCCTCCATTTGCTTAGCCTGGTGATAGAAGTAGCTAATTTGCATCGTCCCCTGATGTTCTGGGATAAAGGCCCGAATCGCTTTTGGCAGTCGATGTTTACGGGCCATCTCTATCCCTACAGAAACATGTTTTTTGATGATGTCAACGCTGACCCACGGATCATTGATGAGGTCGTGCTTGTTGGGCTCATCCATCTGATTTTCGATGAAACCTAGCGGGTCGTGCATCTTGCCAATGTCGTGATAAAGCGTCCCCGCCCTTACCAGCTCAACGTTATGACCCAGAGCCCTGGCCGCAGCCTCAGCCAAATTTGCCACAAACATGGTGTGTTGAAAGGTGCCTGGGGCTTCAGCCGCCAGCCGTTTGAGTAGCGGGCGATTGGGGTTAGACAGCTCTGCCAGACGGATGGGGGTTACCACATCGAAGCCCGACTCTAGATAAGGGCTCAGCCCCAGGGCCACAATACTCCAGGCAACCCCGTAAATCCCCTGCATGGCAGAGCCCGTCAGGAGGGTATACCAGGCCGACACCGACACAGCACTAAACATCAGCGTCAGTAGCAGATGCACAATACCCTGGGTGAGGCCCACCACGCCGCCGAGCAGGGCAAATTCTTCTCGCGATCGCAGTTTGGGTGCAAACCAAACCCCGACCAGGGCCGCAACACCCCCAGCCAGCAGAGGCACCAGGGCCACATTTGCCCCGATCGGCAGCAGCAGCAGCAGCAGCCCCACAGCTGCGCCCCCCAACGCCACCCCATAAAAGCTGCTGATCAGTAGCCCCACCGCCGACAGCCCTAGCGTAGGGGTGCCAATCGCCACCAGGGCCGCCACCGACAAAGCCAGTAGAAGAACCAACAAGTGATCTCGCTGTCGCAGCCCCCCCGAGCGAGAATGCTCTAGCCATAAAAACAAAGCCGTACAGCAGCCCACCAGCAGCCCGAAGCCAGCGAACCCGATCCAGTTAAAGCGTCTTCGGGTCAGTCTGAAGTGATCGAGCAAGACAAAGTCCTCTCGAGTAATCTTTTCACCTCGTTTGACAATCACCTCATCCTGACCGATGGAGACCGTCACCGGTTTGACCTCTTCAACGGCTTGCTCTGCTCGCAACCGGGTGCGCTCCGGATCTTGTATCAGGTTGGGGCGCAACACAGAAATGAGTAAATTTGTGGCGACCTTTTCGGCCTCAAACGATAAGGAACCTTGAAGCTGGGCCTCAACTGCCTCACGCAACAGATCGTCGGGCATCCCTGGGTGGATTCCCTGGGCTAGCATCCGCTGCAGCACCTGTTGAACCGTGCGCTGGGTTGCCTGCCACTCAAGCTCACTAATTTCAAATAGATGGGTCGTAAATGCAGCAGGCTGCCCCGTTTGGCTCAATTCCTGTAGCTGATCGTAGGCATTTTTATACTGCAACCGATTTGCTTGAATTTGGGTGCCCACCGCCAAAAAAGACTGGAGAGACGACTGCTGACGAGACCTCAAGAGCTCCTCAAGGGCAGCCTTTTGCTCAAAGCTAAGATTATTGAGCCGCTCTTGCAAAGGCCCCCCTGACCCGGTGCCCTGATTCACAAGTGACATCGTCACCTCTGGCTGCTGGGCCAAATTCCAAATCGCATTCCATTCGCGATCGGTAGAACTCCGCAAATAGCGCTGGGTTGTGGTTGAAAGCGTGGAGGTTGACAGATAAGGAAACCGACCGATCAGCTCCCGAACTTGGCTGGCTTGTCGCAGTAGGGTCTTGGTCTCTTGCTTGATCTTGTCGGTAGCGACAGGGTCCGACATTAAAATTTGAACCGCACCCTTGCGAGCTGCATTACGGCTTTCATCCGTACTTTGATGATCTACCAGGGTAATCGAGGTGGGGGCCGTCAGCGTCTCTGGTGCAAGCGTATCAACCCCCAACACAGGCTGATTGTAAAACCGCTGCCCTAACCCTGCACTCAGCACTAAAACCGCTAGCAAAATTGCCAGCTGGGTCTGATTAAACCGGGTATGACGAGACATACAATGCAACCCCGTAGAGCGATTTGACAGGGTCGCCGACTGGCGAATCGCAGAATTAGGAAGGGCTAGCGCTGATAGGGAAGCGTCCTCAAACGGCAGCCAGTGTCGCAAGGGCTGATAAGCCTTACCCAACCAGCGACTGACAAAATAAAACGGTCGCTTTAGACACCGCCAAAACGACCAGCGCCAGCACTGATTGATCAACTTCGCAAGCGACTGGAGTGTCTTCATTACCCCACCAATATCGGCCTAAGAAACCGCCTAAGAAATCATTAACTTAGAAAATATGGACTGAAGCACATACATCAGGGGCAGGGTGAATCGCTACCGACGATTCTTGAATTTGAGACAGTGCACCTTGAGACATCAAACATTAATTCATCTTAAACATTATAGATTGATAGCTATGCCGACGGTAATGGTAGCATCGGCGCTAGGCTCGCTGCCGTCAATCCCCCCGGGGGACTCCCCGCCCATCGAGCAAAGGCCGTATCTAGATGGGGCCATAGCTGAGCCAATCCACCGTTGGCGAGATCTAGCGTTGGTTCTATCACAGGCAGCCCAGCACTTAACCAGGGCAAAGGCATTTGAGATAAACCGCCGCTGGCCCCCGCCAGCAAACCCGTGAGCGCCGCGATCGCACTAGACTGCGTACAGTCAAAGGCATACTTCACGGCTAAACCATAGCTTTCCGGAATCCGCAAGAAACTGAACAAAACAGCCTCAACGGGCAGCCGTGTGGAGGAGGGCAGCAGGGTCGATGTCTCCCCAAACGCAGCTGGCAACGGCTGCTGTAGACGCCGCTCTAGAGCGGCGATAGACTGGCCCAACGTCTGGACCGACGTCGGCTGAGTAAGCGGCCCAGAAAGCTTTTGAGCTAATGCAGCGAGTAGCGTCTGGGGCGACTGCTGGTCAAACAGATGCCCCAAGCCACAGGCCAAAACCACAGCCATCTGCTGAGTGTCTTCTTTCAAACCCAAACGGGCTAACCCTTGTATGCAGCCCATTGGATCGTCATGCTGCCGCAGGAGCCAGGGGGCTACATACACTAGCTGGGCAGCCGACTCCTGCGTAAGTAACTCAGCTGGCATGCCCTCTAAAACAGCGCCCTCTAAAACAGCACTACCCAGCCCTCGTCTGGGCAGACAAGGGCCGCTCACACTGGTCTGCTCTGCAAACACTGATCCAAACTTCCATTCAGCCAGATACAAGCCCAGTAAAGCCGACCGAAACTGCTCTCTTAGATCAAACTGCATCATCATTTTTGGGAAACACCGGGGATAAATACTGGGGATATACGCTGGGAGTACGCCAAGCTTGAGACCTCAGCTGAGGCTACAGACAATCCAGAATAAGAGCTTGACAGGCATTAAGTTTAGCGGCATACCTGCAAAAAGCATGTTGGCAGTGACCATCTACCCTTTATAGTGATGGCTATAGTTTTTTTGGGGGAAGCCATCCTGTGGGTAGGTCGATTTGTGGGTATGGAGTTTTAACAGCCGGGCTGGTATCGGGCATAGTATCAGCCACTGCCCTAGCTGCGGCCCCAGCCGATACCGTCCCAGCCGATACGGTCTTAGTTGATGCAGCTCCAGCTGGCGAATTCAGCCCCAAGTTAACAGCGCCCTCTGAGCCATCAACCCCGGCCCAACTCGCCCAGCAAAACTCGGCTCGCCCGACTTTGCGCCTGGGCAGCGTCGGCGAATCGGTCAGCGAGCTGCAATCTATGCTGAGCCTGATGGGCTACTACAGCGGCGCTATCGACGGCTTTTACCGTGAACAAACCCAGACAGCGGTGGTCAATTTTCAAGCAGACGCAGGTATTATCAACGATGGCATCGTCGGCCCAAGCACCTGGGAAAAACTTTTCCCGGCCCCAGATAGTTTGCCCGTTGCCGTCATCGAATCTCCCCCCGATGAATCTCTGGATGAATCTCTACACGCCGAGTCGCCAAACGCTGAGTCGCCTGACTCAGAGCCCTCTCAGCAGCCCGAAGAGATAGCGCTTCCTATCCTACGGCAGGGTATGTACGGCCCGGCGGTCACTCGATTACAAACTCGGCTGCAGGCTCTAGGTTTCTACAATGGCCCCATTGATGGCGAGTTTGGCCCGCAGACCGAAGCCGCTGTGCAAGCAGCCCAAGTGGAAAACCAAATCGAGGCGGATGGTGTTGTCGGCCCGGCGACCTGGGCAGTGCTTTTGAAATAGGAAGGGCTGGCCCGGCATATTTAACCTTCAAGGCCAATTTCTGAGGTCTAATCTTTGAGGCCGTCAGGATCCATATCCTAGCCCCGAAAGCACGACGTCATGATTCAAGAAAACAGAGGCTTCATAAACAGAGGCTTCATAATCGGGCACCTGACTGGCGTGTTGGACAAAAACCAGGTAGTTGCCCATCAAAAAATAGACCGCCATCATGGCTGCAGCCGATGAGGCCACCAGAAAGCCAGCCAGCATTAATGAGAACTCTTGGCTGGCAATAGCTCGCTCCATGAGACGCAATGCCCATGCCACCAGACCAATGACAATAGCCAAGATTAAGAATGCCATCAAATCCACTTAAAATTTACAAAAAGACCGTTACACAAACTTTTGAGAGTCAGAGAGTTCTCTGGTAGAAACCCTCTGTACAAAAATTACTCTTAACAAACAGCCTTAACGCCAACTGCACTTTGGTGCCAATTACACATAAAGCTGGCTTGCAATATAAAGCTGCCCTGCACCAAGACTGCTTACGAAAAGCACTGTTACGAAATATGAGCCTACTCTTTACAGATTGTAACATCAACTCAGGAAAAGTGCATCAATCTCTGGCAGGTTCTGTATTCTAGGCTGCTTTTCGAGACCTGTCACCGCATCATCTGTGGGTCAAAATCTACTGGTGGGTCAAAATCTACTGGCGGGTCAAAACGCTGTGCTCGCTTAAGTAAGTTTTGATCTCAGCTACCGTCAGCTGGCCATAGTGCAGCAGTGACGCCAGCAGTGCAGCTTCGGCCTGACCGTCTGTGAGAGCCTCGTAGATATGGTGGCAGGTGCCTGCTCCGCCAGAAGCGATCACAGGCACTGAGACCGCATTCGCTATGGTCTGGGTAAGGTCGAGATCGTAGCCAGCCTGGGTACCATCGGCGTCCATGCTGGTAATCAGCAACTCCCCCGCCCCGCGCGCCACCACCTCCTGGGCCCAGGCAATGGCATCAAGGCCCGTGTTGTCTCGTCCACCGCGAACATAGACGTCCCAGCCAGGGGACTCCGCTGCGCGCCGTCGGGCATCGATCGCAACCACAATGCACTGGGCCCCAAACCGGTGACTGGCTGCATTAATAAAATCGGGCTCGCGCACCGCAGACGAATTAATGCTGATTTTGTCAGCACCAGCCCGCAATAGCTTTTTAATCGTCTCCAGCGAGCTAATGCCGCCCCCCACCGTGAGTGGAATAAATACCTGCTCAGCCGTTTGGTAGACCACGTCGTAAATAATATCGCGGTCTTCGTGAGTGGCAGTAATGTCTAAAAACACAAGTTCATCAGCCCCGGCCTCGTTGTAGGCTTTTGCCAGCTCAACCGGATCTCCTGCATCCTTGAGATTGACAAAATTAACCCCTTTGACCACCCGCCCCGCTTTCACATCGAGACAGGGCACAATCCGTTTAGCAAGCATAAGCGGCCCATTCGCTGTCTTAACCGCTAATCAGGATAGCTCATAGGGGACAAGACGCTGATAAACTGAGATCTGATTTAATTTTTGGGCAAAAACTTAAACTTGAAAGTTCTGCCTGCGGACGGAAATCAGAGGCGTTGTTGTTTTAGTTCTAGGCTCTGAGGCCAATACCCGAGCCCTTGGGCCTTCCAATCTTCTGAATTCTGTCCTAGCCGTAACGATCTGACTTAAGCGAATGCCCTAACTTTTTAAACAGCAGTTTGGAGAGCGCCCTCAAGGATGAGTTTGGAAATTGGACAGAAAGTCAAGGTTTGTCGTCTCAAGGATCGAGTCTCCACAGATGTGGCCGATCGCTTAGGCAAAGTTGGCGAAATCAAGCAATACAAAATGGTAGACGCCAGCGGCATTGGTTTTGTCGTGGAGTTTCCTGACAACTATTCGACCTGGTTTTTTGAGGATGAGCTTAAACAGGCTTAGCTTCAGAGACAGCTGATTAAGATTGCCCTAGGGAAGAGATAAATTCCAAACCACACTTGGGCCACGAGGAGTGATATGGCTCTAATTTTGACGTTTTTGGGTAAAGGGGGGACAGGGCGTTCGCTCAGCGCGATCGCAGCTGCCAAGAAACTTGCCCGTCAGGGTCAGCGCGTTTTATTAGTCACGCAGGAGGTTGGCCCCGCCTTTGGGCGACTGCTGGGGGCCGATGTGGGCGCAGCGGTTCAGCCTGTTGAGGCGGGTCTCTGGGGGGTTCAGCTGCAATCAACGGCACTGCTTGAGCAAAACTGGGAGATGGTCAAGCGTTTAGAAGCCCAATACCTGAGAGATCCCTTTTTTAAGGCAGTCTATGGTCAAGAGCTCAGCGTTTTACCCGGCATGGACGAGGCCCTGGCCCTTAATGCAATTCGCGAATACGAGGGCAGCGGGGAGTATGACGTGCTGGTGCACGATGGCCCAGGCGACCTTTCCAGCCTGCGCATGTGGAATCTACCCGAAGGCGTGGACTGGTATTTTCGACGCTTCAAGAAAGTATTTCAAGACTCCCAGTTTGCTAAAGCAGTCTCCCCGTTTATCCAGCCGATTGCCGGGGTTGTCTTAAGCGGGGGGTGGTCAGGGGACATGTTTGACCAGCCCCAGGTCAACGACGCCGCTGGCTTAATTGAGCGGGGTAATGCGGCGGTCAGAGACCCGGCTCGGGTGCGGGCCTATCTAGTCACGACGGGGGATGAGGGCGCGATCGCAACCGCCCGCTACCTGTGGGGGGCCGCCCAGCAAGTCGGCCTCACGGTCGGCGGAGTGCTCGCTAATCGACTGGCCAGCCCGCCGGAGAAAGGGGCCGATCTCTCAGCGGCGTTTTCACCCTTGCCCATTTTCCAACTCCCATCCCAGGCGGCGGGTAGCTGGCAGCCCCTAATCGATGCCCTGCCTGATTTCAGATTAGTTCCTGATGTCCCTGCGGCGGTGAGTGTAGATTTATCTACGTCTACCGTACGATTATTTTTGCCCAGCTTTGATAAAAGCCAGATACAGCTGACCCAGTATGGGCCTGAGGTCACCGTCGAAGCCGGGGGGCAGCGTCGCAACCTGACGCTCCCGAACGCCCTGCAGGGACGCGCCGTGAGCGGGGCCAAATTTCAAGACGGCTACCTGATCATTTCATTTGCATAGGCTACATAGAATAATCTCCATGTCAGATAACTCGTCAGATACCCCATCGCCCCCTCAGACTGAACGCTCCCCAGCCAGTGAGCCCAGCGTGGATGAGTCAGCCAACCGCAGCGGTAAAGCACGCCAGCTTTTGGGGATGAAGGGGGCCGAAGCGGGGGAAACTGCCGTCTGGAAAATCCATCTGCAGCTGATGAAGCCGGTCACCTGGATTCCGCTGATGTGGGGGGTGCTGTGCGGGGCAGCTTCCTCGGGGCACTTTACCTGGTCGGTCAATCATGTGCTGATGTCGCTCACCTGCATGCTGATGTCGGGGCCGCTGTTGACTGGCTACACCCAAACGATCAATGACTATTACGATCGTGAAATTGACGCCATCAATGAGCCCTATCGACCGATCCCATCGGGGGCCATTTCACTCGGTCGAGTTCGCCTCCAGATCGGCATTTTGCTGATCGCTGGCGTAGGCGTCGCCTACGGGCTTGACCAGTGGGCGGGCCATGACTTTCCAACTTTAGCGCTGCTGGCCATCGGCGGGGCTTTCTTGGCGTATATCTACTCTGCCCCCCCGCTTAAACTCAAGCAAAATGGCTGGCTTGGTAACTATGCCCTGGGCGCAAGCTATATCGCTCTGCCCTGGTGGGCGGGCCATGCGCTATTTGGTCAGCTCAGCCCGACCATTATCTGTCTGACCCTGTTTTATAGCTTGGCCGGGTTAGGGATTGCCGTGGTCAATGACTTTAAGAGCGTCGAAGGCGATCGCGAGCTAGGGCTCCAGTCCTTGCCAGTGGCCTTTGGCGTCACCACCGCCGCCTGGATTTGCGTTTTGATGATTGACATTTTTCAAGGGGGGATTGCCGCCTACTTGATGGTGATTCACCAAAATTTAGCCGCTTTTTTACTCATTTTGCTGATTATTCCTCAAATTACCTTCCAAGACATGTATTTTCTACGCAACCCGCAGGAAAATGATGTTAAATACCAAGCCAGCGCGCAGCCATTTTTGGTCTTAGGGATGCTGGTCACTGGCTTGGCCCTGGGTCACGCCAGCTGGGTGAGTTAAGTTGGGTCTGGTAGCCTTTTGAAAGGTTCGCTAGCGATCGAAACGGCCGGTTGAGTCGCAAACCTGGTCAGATTTTTTGGGTTTTAGGGTTTTTAAGGTTTTTTAGACAGATTAGGAAGGATTGAACCGTGACTAACTGGATATCTGGGCTAAAACAGTGGTCAAATCGCATGACCATGCGAATCATCCAGGACAATCCGCCCAGCGCTGGCCGTCGTGACTCGCGAGCAACGCTGCCGCGCGGGGCAAAGCGTCAGCAAAGACCAACCCCCAAACGCGCGCCTAAAACCCCCAAACCGCTCTATCGGAGTATCACATTTTGGACGGTGCTGATCTTAGGGGCAGGCATTGCTGGCCCATCAGCTCGGATCTATCGCCTCTGGATGAATGCCGAAGCCAACCTACCCGACGTCTCCAATGCGCTCACTTTCGAGCGTAGCGGTACGATTACCCTCAAATCTGGCGATGGCTCTGTCCTCCAAAAAATTGGCCCGGCAACCCAAGAGTACCTGCCCTACGAAGAGATTCCCGATACGCTGATCCAGGCCTTTATCGCCTCCGAAGATCGCCGCTATTACGAACATAATGGCATTGACTATCGCGGTATCGCTCGGGCCACGGTCGCGAACCTGCGCAGTCGGGAGGTGGTTGAGGGGGCTAGCACCATTACGCAACAGCTTGCCCGGATCGTTTTTCTAGATCAAGAACGGAGCTTTCAACGCAAGTTTAAAGAGGCGCTGCTGGCCTACAAGCTTGAAAAAGAACTGGGTAAGGACAAAATTGTCGAGCGCTATCTCAACCTGGTCTATCTGGGGGCGGGTGCCTACGGTGTCGCCGACGCCGCTTGGATTTACTTTGGCAAAACGGTCGAAGAACTCACGGTTTCAGAAATTGCCCTGATTGCCGGGATGGCTCCGGCCCCCAGTGTCTATTCGCCCCTGGTAGATCTCGATTCGGCTCAGTGGCGGCGAGATATTGTCATTGGTCGCATGCTCGAGAACGGCGTCATCACTGAATCTCAGGCTCAAGAAGCCTACGGGGATGAAATTGCCACCACCCCCAACGAGCCTAAATATCTCTACAGCGAGTTTCCTTACTTTACGATCTATATCCAAAAGCAGCTGGGTCAAATTTTATCCCCCGAAGAAATTGAGGGTGGCGGCCTGACCGTTGAAACCACTCTCAATAAAGAGTGGCAGCGCGCCGCTGAAAAAACCCTGGTCGATACGATCGAAGATTCGGGCCGCTGGCAGCGGTTTGAGCAAGGGTCGATCGTGGCGATTGCCCCTAGGACGGGCGAGATTCAGGCCATGGTAGGCGGCACTGATTTTGAAGACAGTCAGTTTAACCGAGTAACCCAGGCCCAGCGGCAGCCGGGTTCTACCTTTAAGACATTTGTCTATACAACTGCGATCGCATCCGGCGTTTCGCCCTACAAGGGCTACATGGACGCCCGCTATGTCGTCGACGGTTACGAGCCCAAAAACTACGGTGGCGGCTTTCGAGGGGGGGTCGATCTGCGCACCGCCCTAACATCCTCTATTAATATCGTGGCCGTTAAGCTGCTGGTGGATGTCGGCTTTCAACCCACGATTAATATGGCCAAGCGCATGGGGATTGAGTCAGATCTCATACCCGCCTATTCTCTGGCCCTAGGGTCTTCTGAGGTTAATCTGCTAGAGCTGACCAGTGGTTATGGCACCCTGGCTGCCGAAGGCAAACATATTAAGCCCCACGGCATCAAACGGATCCTTGACCGCAGCGGCCAGGTTGTCTACGAATTTGATGACGAGCCTAAACAAGCCGTTGATAAAGATACGGCCGCCATCATGGCCTGGATGCTCCGGGGGGTGGTAGAAGGGGGCACTGGCAACAACGCCTATCTTTCAGGTCGCCAGGTAGCTGGCAAGACAGGCACATCCGAAAAAAATCGAGATTTGTGGTTTGTGGGGTTTACCCCCCAGATTGTGGTGGGCGTCTGGTTTGGCAACGACGACAGCAGCCCCACCCGAGGGGCTAGCAGCACCGCCGCCTACGCCTGGCGCAAGTTTGTTTCCCAGGCCATCGAAGATATGGAGGTTGAGCGGTTTCCAAAACTACCTCGACTGTCGGGGCGTGAAGGTTCGATTGAGCGGGAGCCCGAGAAACCTAAACGGGTGGTGGCCGATAAGGCCCCGTCCAGACGTTCCTCAGAAGAATCACAACCGCGACGGTCATCCGAGCCGGCCCCCGCCCGACGCTCATCTGAGCCCGCCGAGCCCAGCAATGATTCAGAGCCCGCCCCTGAGCCACGCTCATCTGAGCCCGCCCGCCCCTCATCCAGACCAGAACCGTCTGCCCCGGCCCCCGCGCCCGAGCGTCGTCCTACCCTAGAAGACCTCAGACCCGATCCGGGCCCCGCCCCGGAACCGGCTGCCCCCGCGCCAGAACCCGCAGCCCCTGCGCCAGAACCGTCTGCCCCGCCCGCCCCGGTATCGGCCCCCCCTGCGGCTCCCGCCCCGGCCCCGGCTCCCGCCCCGGCCCCGGCTCCCGCCCCGGCCCCGGCTCCCGATGCTTCGGCGGGCGAAGGCTAGTACCCAACCTTGTCACGTAAAGGAAACGACCACCGATGCCAGCTGCGACCGCAATGATGTCGATGAATAATATGTCGATGAATAATATGCTTAAATTTCCACTGGGTGAGGTGGTCGGCTCAGGCATGCCGATGTACTACTTTACCTTGGTCTATGTCGTCGGGTTTGTTGCGGCGGTGGCCATTGGCTCTATTGCTTGGTACAACTCTAAGCGCCCAGCCGGCTGGGAAGACGTTGACCGACCGTCCTTTATCCCCAAAATGGACAAAGATAGCGAAGACGATAAAACAACCCCGTAGGTCACACGGGTGCCGAAGGGATAAAAAAAGCCCCCTTGATGGCAGCATCAGGGGGCTTATGTTTCAGAACGTCAAAACAACGCTAGCCAAGTCTAGTCAACAACACGCAGTAAGCCCCGGTGCAGGGCGTCTACAACGCGCTTGACCTGGATTTCTTCTTGCTTGTTTAGCTCCCGTTTTTCTAGCAGAGAGGTCATGAGCCTCTGCTGGGTGCGCCGACTAATGCGTCGGAGCCGAAAAATCTCGTTGACAATATAGTCAACTGACTTATGGGAGGGAGTGGTACCGATCATGGCAGAAACACACGAGGGTTATAAACGGTCGTCTTTCAGGAACATCCTCAATATCGCATTTAAATAGCTGTATCGCTGTGATTTCAAGGGTTTCTAACCGGTGACCCGATCGCCAGCTAAAAGTGATTCGATCAAGATCCGTCGAGTGATGCTGCCACTAGAGCTGTGTGATAGGCGTCACCCCAAATTGCCAAAGCTGGCTGTCACCCACCTAACCCTGCATCTTCTCGCCTTTGTAGCGTAAATATTCAGCCATGGCCGCAATCAGACCCGATGACAAAATCAGGACTACGCTCAGGGCATTGATGTCAGGCTTGACCCCCGTCCGGACCCGGCTAAAGATTTCCAACGGTAGCGGATTAGCCCCCCCGGCAGTAAAGCTAGAAATCAGCAAGTCGTCCATACTCAGCACAAAGGCCAGCAGACAGCCCGATACAATCGCTGGGGTCAGCTGGGGGAGCAGCACCTTAATCAGAGCCTGAGCGGGGTTAGCCCCCAGGTCGAGGGCAGCTTCTTCCAGGTTAGGATCTAGCCCATTGAGTCGGCTAGAGACCACCACGGCGATATAGGCGAGGCAAAAGACCATGTGGGCAGCAATAGCAGTCCAGATACTCAGGGGGATGGCCACCGAGGCTAAAAAGACCAGGGTAGAGACTGCGATCGCAATATCCGGCACAATCAGCGGCAGATACGACACGCCCAGGTACAGCGAGCGCCCCCGAAACTTGTACTTTGCCAACCCAACCGCCATCAGCGTCCCTAAAATCGCTGAGAGGCCAACCGCGACCAGCGCAATCTTGAGGCTATCGCCCAGCGCCGCAAACAAACGCGCATCTTGGAACAGGCGGCCATACCATCTAAGGCTAAACCCTTTCCAAATTGCCCCGTAGCGAGATTCGTTAAAGCTGTAGACCCCCAATACGAGGATGGGCAAATACATCACCCCGTACATTAGTAAGGCAAATAGCCCCTGCCAGGTAACGCCCCCCATTATTTTTTTTGCACGCATGCCCTGAACTCCTTGAGTTAGTTCTCAATTTTGAGTTTTGAGTTTTAAGTTGACGTTAATGTCTGAGTTGCAAATCCTTTTGTTACCTAAAAACACTTACCTGAAAACACTCGGCTCAGAACCTAAAACCTAGACACCAAACCGCCTCCGCCACTTAAAACTCAAAACTTAGAACTCAAAACTTTTCCCTTACGAAAACCCGTCAGGGTTGCGATCGCCATACTTCAGCAAAAGTGCGATCGCTAAACTAACCGCCATAATCAGCACCATACTCAAGGCAGAGCCAAACCCCCAGTTGCGCGAAATGCCCAGAAACTGATTGTAAATCAACCTCGAAACGGTCATACTACTTGGCCCCCCGAGCAGCGTGGGCACCACAAAATCACCCAGGCTCGTCACAAACACCAGCAGCCCCCCGGCCGCAATCCCTGGCAGCGTCTGAGGCACCGTCACCTGCCAAAAGGCAGCGCGGGGATTGGCCCCCAGATCCGCCGCCGCCTCGAGTAGTCGCAAATCTAGTTTCTCTAGCGACGCATAGAGAATTAGCACCATATATGGCAAAAAGCTGTAGCTCATCCCAATAAAGACCGCCCCCGTCGTATTCATCAAGTCTTGGGTGGGCAGGCCCAGGCCAGACAGCACCAGATTGATCAGCCCCGACGGTCGCAGCAGCGTGATCCACGCATAGGTTCGCAGCAGCGACGAGGTCCACAGGGGCAAGATAAAAACTACCAGCAGCAAGTTTCGCCAGCGCTTTGGCGCGATCAGGGCCAGCCAGTAGGCCACCGGAAACCCCAGCAGCAGGCATAGCCCCGTTGTCCCCGTCGCAAACGT
>JBCBZL010000404.1:0-3238 GCA_039815385.1 Cyanobacteria bacterium P01_A01_bin.114 | reverse complement strand
TACGGCGGTGATAGGCTGGTGATCCAGGTACTTATGGGAGACTTTGCGACCCAGCCCGGCTTCACCTAGCAGCATCCCGGCGGCTTCGGGGGTGAGCGGGTGAAGCTGCGATCGCGCCTCCGCCATCCCTAACCCCGGCACGTGGGCTTCATCCTGACAGATTTGACCCAGCCGCGTGCCCGGAATTGCCTCGTACAGGTGAATCCGCGCTTGAACAGTGCGTCCTGGCATCAGCCCCAGCCGGTCTCGTAAAAAGACCGCCAGCGGCACCCCGCAAAAGGTTTTCACCGTCCGCGCCACTTCAGGGGTGATTTTGACCTGAGAGACGCGGCTAAATTTCTTATAGCGCTTGCGGCGACGGCGCAGCGGATGCATCAACCAGGTGCCTCGGGTGCGGCTGCTCTCGCGCAGGTCGGGGCGCTTCTCGTAGCTGCTCTCGGGCAGCACCGGGGGCAGATTGGCAGCGGCGGCTTTCTCAAACGCTTCTAAGACAAAGCCCTCTAGCAGCTCTTCGCTGTCTAACACATAGTCGGGTAAAGCTGCCACCTGACGGACGGTTTCCTCAACGGTGGCGGCCACCGCAGCCCCGGCAGCATCGGCCTCGTCTTCTGGGGTGACTTCTAGCCCGATCAGGCGCAGCCCCACGTCTACAATCGCCTGGGAGAGCAGCGGCGCGTACTTTTTGCCGACAAATTTGCGGATCAGCTTGGCAATCAGCTTGGCTAAAAATTTCACCACTTTTTGACGGCCAATCAGGCGCAGCCCCAGTTTTAAGGCAGCCATGACAGCGGGCACAAAGTTCTCAACCACCGGGGTGGGGTCTTCGCCATCCTCAAGCGCCGAGATTTGTTGGATAAAGTCAGCCCGAGCCTGGTCTAAGTCATCCACCGCGTCTTCTGACATCGGCTGTCGGGCTTCCGCTTCGTAGCTGGCGACCGACTCATCCATGTCGGCTTCGGCTTCGGCAAACAGCAAATTGGCGACCTGTTCATCAAACTCGTTTTGGAGGGTGGAGAGATCTTGAGTGGTCTCTTCTTCTAGCTCGAATAACTCAAACTCTTCAACCTCTTTGCCAAACAAACGCTTGGCCAGCCCCTTAGCCAGCTGACGATACTGGGAAGGGATACGATTGAGGGCAAACTTGAGCACGCGCTTTAAGAGCGGCTTAATCAGCTTCTTCAACCGGTTGAGCACCGATTTTAGTTTCTTCTTGACAAATTTTCCGGCCTTCCGAATGCCTTTACCAACGGCCTTAACGCCCCTTTTGACGCCTCTAGCGACTTTTTTGGCAACGCGCTTGACTTTCTTTTTGACCTTCTGAACGGCGCGCTTGGCCTTCTTGCCAAGTTTTTTTAAGCCCCTACCAATTTTCTTAAAGATACCGCCTTCAAAGACGGGGGCATATTGGTCAATCAGATTTTCGATATCGGCCAGATTGGCGTGTTCTACATCGACCTGATCGAGCTCGCTGGTCAGCCCTTCTATAAAGGCTTCTAGCTCATAGGTGACGGGTTCAAAGTGAGATTCTAGGAGAAACTCAGCTTCTCGTTTTTGGCTCACCGGGTCGCCATATTCGCTCTCAAACTGGCCGTGATAAAGTTCAGCGGCTTCGTCTGCTAAGTCTGCGATCGCATCGTCAAATTCCTCATCGTAAAGCTCATTGAGAAACGCGACATACTCTTCCATCTCAGGTGCAACAATCCCTGAAGCGGGCAGCGGATCTTCTAGCTCATAGACAGAGGGAAAAGGGCTGTCAGATTCTACAAAAGACTCGGCAAAGTCCGAAGACGCCTCTGCCTGCTCTAGCCCAGGCTCTTCGCCAGCTATCGGAAACGATGAAGGAAAAGGGGATTCAGTCGTTGCACTCGAGGGGGTCGAACCGGGGGGGCGAGAGGCCGTAGCGTTTTCAACAGGCAACATGATCTTCTCCTTTCAGCTATGAAACTTGTCGTTCCAGCCTAGAAAAAGAGATTTAAAATGGAAGGTACCCCTAAGGGTACTTCAGCTATCTACGATACCGTTTTGTGCTGAGTGCTGAGCCCGTAGCTGTCGCAAAATCGGGATTTTCTTAATTTGCTCTGGTTGGAGGCTATCCCAGTCAATCCCTTGAGGCTTAGGGTAGCGATGGTTTGTTGGAACAATCTTCTCGGGGGTAACAATGTAGTCGAGAGCCCAGTCATGGGTCTGCATGGGTAGCTGTTCAGCAGGCACGACCTGGAGTGAATGGACGGTGGTGACGATGGGGGTGTCGGGTTGCACCAGGCCAAATTCGCTGAGCATGGCGAGCTCCAAATCGGCATAGCCCGCTCCTTTCCCGGTGCGTCCACCGCTGGCAGAGGCAGCCACACAGCCTACCACGACTAAATCAATCGACTGCATTTCATAAAACGCAACCAGGCGACCGTGGATCATCGCCCCGCGCATATTGGCTGCGTCTGATAAGGGAATGTTACGAGCCTCCAGATCAGCAGCGGAGAGTTGGACAAAACACTTTTTTCGCGATAAGCGAGGCACGGCCATGTAGAGAAGTTTGCCAGCCTTGAGGGCGTTAAGGCGGACAGTCTTGTGTGGCGAGTCAGGATTACATTTAATCACCTGGGCCTGCTGCCAGACGGGGTGGGTCGCCAATCGCTCAGCGGCAGCCTCAGCGCCGATAAAGTTAGGGATGTGGCCGACCGGATCGCGTTTAACAGCGTTCTGGGCTTTGAGCGTCGCCCAAATCTCTTGTCGAAGCTTGCCTTTATTAGAGGCTGAAGAGTATGAGGTCATGGGTCAGTGCTTTCATTTCATCATCTCATCCCCTAGAGCTCATCCCCTTCGACAGGCAGCACGTCAGGAACTCTATCTAAGATCGTATCAAACCGAACATAATCGGCTTTTTGAGCATAGCTTTGCAGCAGATACCGGGTTTTCTCAACCTCTATTTTGGCTACGATCGTGGCCATAAACCACTGCTCTAAAGGCATCTGGCTTTCAGTCGCTAAATTTCTGAGCCTCTTCTAGCAAGTCAGCCGGGAGTTCTAAAGAATAAGCGCTCATGAATTTAACTTCTCCGGCATAAGCATTTTACGTTCAATTTCATACATAATTTATCAGAATTTTTAGGCCCGGCTTTCATGGCCAGAGCCAGGTGGCCAACGGAGCCTCGGACCTGATGATGGAGGTCTTCGGCGAGGCCGGGCGTCATACGCGGCTCGCCATCGGGGTGATAGCGCTGCCTTACAACGTGGCTGTCGAG
>JBCBZL010000224.1:0-8412 GCA_039815385.1 Cyanobacteria bacterium P01_A01_bin.114 | reverse complement strand
CGACTGGCAAAATAGAGCTCCCAACTGTGGAAGGAGCCGTCTGGGATGCCGTGGTTGAAGCAAACCCAATTATGTGTGGCAGCACCCCCCTGGTTCGCCGAGAGTGTTTTGAGTCAGCGGGGCTATTTGACCCGAGTCTACGCTCTGCTGAAGACTGGGACCTGTGGATTCGGATTGCTGAAAAGTACGAATTTGCGGTAATCCAAGCGCCTCTAGTGTGCTACAGAGTCCATGGAAACAGCAAATCGCACAATTTGCAGCTGCATTTGCAAAGTCGTCTCAAAGTCATCGAGAAAGCATTTCAAAACCGGCCATCAGACAGCATTCTCCAAAAAGACAGGGTGTATGGGGAGGTGTATCTGTCAGTTGCCTATCGAGCTTTGCAAAAGCATGACTTTGAAACTGCGCTGGCCCTAAAAAAGCAGGCGCTTCAGCACTATCCCAGGCTGCTATATTCAAAAGTCTTTCATCGTCTGGGGGTGATTCTTTTTTTGCGTCGCCGTCTGGGCGACAAACGCTATGAACAGTTTCTGAGAGTCCTAAAATATGCGATGGCCCCCAAACTCCCAATCCTGGGGGCTTAGCCCCAATAAATCATGAATAACCCCTGATTTTATCTCCCTGCCAAGTGACGTAGATATCTATCGATAACTGTTTAACGGATGAAGCTTATGTCTAATCTGCCCCTGGTCAGTGTGATTATTCCCACCTATAATCGTCCGGCTTATTTGAAAGAAGCGATCGCAAGTGTGGTGGGTCAGACCTATGCCCATCTCGAGATTATTGTGTCAGATGACTGTAGCGAAGAAAGCCCCCAGTCGATTGTCGAGTCTTTTCAAGACGAGCGGATTCGGCTCCGGCGCAACCCTAAAAACTTGGGCATCGGTCTGAATGCAGCCCGCGCCTTTGCTGAGGCCAACGGCAAATATGTGGCTAGCCTCAACGACGACGATCGCTGGGACAAAACCTTTATCGAGAAGCTGGTTTACCCCCTCGAAGAGAATTCGGAGTTAGTGCTGGCCTTTTGCGACTATGCCGTCATGGATGAAACCGGCCAGATCGATCGGGTGGCCACCGAGAAACGAACCCGACAAGAAAATCGTCATCGGTTAAATCAGGGCGTTTACCAGCCGTTTTGGAAAATAGGCCTGGTTGATCTGGCCATTTTTACCGCCTCAGCTGCCCTGGTACGCAAACAGGCCGTGGCCTGGGAAAAACTGGTTGAAGCCGGGGTATTTTGGGACTACTACCTGACCTACCTGGCTGGTCGCTCAGGCCAGGGGGCCTACTACTGCGCAGAGCGGCTGGCCTGCTATCGGGTTCATCCCCAGTCGATTATTATGGGCGGGGGCAATCGCAATATCCAAGTTAAAATCCGCAACGGCAAGGCCGCAATTTTTTGTCACCGACGCTTTATGGAAGACGAGGCGCTGCGCGACTACCGCTCTCATTTTCAACAAGAATGGGCCCACGCCAACACCACCGTCGGCATTGGTCTTTTGCGACTGGGGCAAGCTGACCAGGCCCGAGCCTATTTTCGTCAGGCCCTACAGTATCACCGGTTTAACCTGCGTACGCGGGTGGCGCTCAGCCTGAGCTATCTGCCACAGTCCCTGGCCCATTCGCTCGCCCACATTCGTAATCCAGGGTTGTTTACCCGGCTGCGCTAATCGTTCGCTAATCAGTAAAGGAGTCACCCCGCTTGTATTCGTCTTCTACCCAAAACAGCTTCGCCTGGCTCAGCTTTCGACCAGCCCTGGCCTGGACTGCGATCTTGAGTCTGGTCTTGATGACAGCGCTCGGCATTTTGGGGGGCGCGGGGGGCATCTTGAGACTGTTGTTTCCGGCGGTGGCCACTGCCGTGGGGGCGCTGCTCTATCTGCGCTACCCGGTGCTCTACATCGGCTTTACCTGGTGGATCTGGTTTCTCTCACCGCTGGTACGCCGCCTGATCGATCAGCAGAGTGGTTGGCAAGACCCTAACATTGTGTTGCTAGCACCGCCGCTAGTCACGATGATGTCTGCGCTCACCCTGCTGCGCTTTTTGCCGGGGGCCCATCGCCAGGGGGGGCTGCCCTTTATCCTCTGCTTTGCCAGCGTGGGCTACGGTTTTTTGCTGGGGCTGATTCAAAATTCTGTCGTTGGGGCAGGGGTGGCGCTGCTCAACTGGCTGCCCCCGATTTTGTTTGGGTTTCACCTATTTGTGAATTGGCAAGACTATCCTGCCTATCGGCAAAATATTCAGCGCACGTTTCTCTGGGGGGTTCTGGTGATGGGGTCTTACGGGGTGTGGCAGTACCTGATCGCGCCAGACTGGGATCGGTTTTGGCTGACAAATCTAGACACGCCCATCTTTGGCACCCCTGAGCCACTCGGCATTCGGGTCTGGAGTACGCTAAATTCTCCTCAACCGTTTGCGGCGGTGATGATGGCGGGGCTAATTTTGCTGCTGAGCAATCGAGAAGGCCTGAAGTTTATGGCCACGGGGGTCGGATATCTCTCTTTTTTGCTGTCGCTGGCGCGGTCAGGGTGGCTGAGCTGGCTGGCCGGGCTGATGATTTATATTCCCTCGCTAAAGTCACATTTGCAGATGCGCCTGATTATCACCCTGATGCTGATGGCAGTGCTGGTGGTGCCTCTGGCCTCGATTGAGCCGCTAGCCAGCCAGATTGAGCCCCGCATAGAATCCCTCAGGGGGATTCAAGATGACGGCAGCTACCAGGCTCGGCTCGAGGGCTACAGCGAACTCCTGGATGAGGCCACCCTGGAGGTGGTGGGTCGGGGCTTAGGGGCCCAGCTTGAAAGCAGCAGCTTGGGCAGCCGAGACAGCGGTGTTTTAACCCTGCTGCTCTCCCTAGGATGGATAGGCGCTCTGCCGTATATCACCGGCATTTTTCTGATTTTCTTCAAGTTGTTTCAGGGGGCTGAGGCTCGCTTTGACACCTTTACGAGCGCAGCGCGTGCGATCGCATTTGGCATCTTTGCCCAGATCGGCCTCAATATTGCCATGCTGGGCGTGGTTGGCATGGTGCTCTGGGGGTTTTTAGGCATCAGTCTGGCGGCGTCTCGGTATTATGCCCAGCTAGAATTTGGGGCCTATCAATCTCCCGGTGCCCCCTATGGAATCTTGTCTGACGACGCTCGAGGTTCAGGGGCGTAAAGTTTTACGCCCCTAACAGATTGTGAATGGGGGGACTTTGTTTGGATTTGGAATCACTCCGCTCTACCGTTTAGACGACTAAAATTTTATGATTGCCAAAAGACTTCTCAAAAATACCAAGTATCGGGCCGGGCACCTGATGGGTCGCCATGAGCTGCTGTTCCAGCTGCTGCCGTTTTCTAAGCAGAATCAGTGGAAAAAAGTCTCTCCTCAAAAAGATATTTGCATAGAAGGGTTTCCCCGCTCGGCCAACTCTTTCTTCTCGGTCGCCTTTCGCCGATATAACCCGACGGCCCAGGCGGCTCACCACATGCACGCGCCCCTGCAGGTAATCAAGGCCGCTGAATATGAAATCCCCTGCGTGGTGTTAATTCGCAATCCGCTCGATGCGATCGCGTCGGTTTTAGTGGTCGATCGCACCCTGTCTACTCGATTTGCGATTCAAAGCTACATCAACTTTTATGAGCGCGTTTGGCCGGTGCGTGACAAAGTGGTTGTTTCAGAGTTCAAAGACACCACCCAGCGCCCCCACTCGACCGTTAAGCGCGTTAATCAGCGCTATGGCACGTCATTTCAAATGGAGCCGATCACGCCTGAGCTTCGAGAGAGTATTTTTAGCCAGCTCCAAACGACTCAGAAACAGCTCAATCAGCCCGAACATTTAGTGGCGATTCCCACCGAAGCAAAAGCCCGGATTAAGCAAGACGTGCTCCAAGAACTGACAGCCCATCCGCTCCTGCCCATCGCTAACCTGCTCTACCAGAGATTTTTAGAAATCTAGGCCTATGAAATCTTTGTTGCCGATTTGGATAAAACGCCGTCAGTATTGGTGGGTGCTGGCCATCAGCGCCGTGATGGCTTGCAGCACCTCTCTCCCGAGTCAATCGCAAAGCTTATCTGAGACGGCTCGCCCTGCCTATGCGTTTACAGATTCTGTGGGGGTTGTCATTCATCTCAACCGAACCAATAGCGCCTATGCTAACTACGACGCTGTGATTAAGCCGAGGCTCCAAGAATTGGGGGTTCGCCACGTTCGAGACGGGGTCAAGCTGCGAGATACGGCCACCCAGCAAAAGTTCACCGACCTGGCCGCTGGGGGGATTCGATCTATCTTGGTCATGGATCCTAGAGATCAGCCTGAGGTATCGGCTGCCGTTGAGATTGTCAAAGCCTTGCCCACCGCCGTTGAAGCCGTCGAAGGCCCCAACGAATGGGATGTTTGGGGCGACCTGACCTATCAAGGGCAGCCCTTTCCCGAAGGGGTTCGACGCTTTCAGTCTGATCTGTACGGGGCGATCAAGGGTGACCCCGCCACTGCCGGGCTAGACGTGCTTAGCCCCACCGTGGCGCTTGTCGACAATGCTGGCCAGCTGGGGGCGGTTGCCTGTGACTATGGGGCCATCCACAGCTATCCCGGGGGCAACCCCCCCACGACCGATCTCGATCAGCGCTGGCTGCCCTCCGCAGAGCTGGTCTGCCCTGGCAAGCCGGTGATTGCAACAGAGTCGGGCTGGCACAATGCGATCGCAAGCACCTCTGGCCAACCCGGCGTTTCTGAAGCAGCGGCGGGGAAATATGTGCCTCGCCTATGCCTGGAGTATTTTAACCGAGGCATTCGGCGCGTATATATCAACGAGCTGATCGACAAGTGGAAGAGCAATGATAAAGAAGGTAATTTTGGCATCCTACATCAGGATGGCTCTCCTAAACCCGCCTTTGTGGCCCTTAAAAATTTAATCGCGCTGCTGCAAGATGTAGACGGTAACTTTTCACCCGGCACCCTCAGCTATGCGATCGAGGGCAACACGACTCAGCTTCATCACACCCTGCTGCAAAAACAAGATGGTCGGTTTTACCTGGTGCTCTGGCAGGCGGTGCCCAGCTTTGATTTGTCCACCCAGCGCGATATTTCAGTGACGCCCCGGCCAGTGACGCTCAGGCTAGAGACGGCTATTCGCGCCGGAAACCTCTATCGCCCCCTGACGTCAACATCGCCAGTTGGCCAATATAGCAACCCCAGGCTAATCGCTCTGGAGGTGGGTGACGCGCCCCTTGTGGTTGAGCTTTCGCCCGGTTAAATATGATTAGAGCTATCAACGCGCCTGTGCTGACCCACTTGAATCATGGCCACATCCAGACCTGTCATTTGATCTACGGGAAAAACTCCAAGTAACCGGATGTGGTTTAGCCTTTAATCTTCAGGAGTGAAAATGCCAAAGCCATCAATGAGTTTGTTTATTCCTAATCTGGACGGGGGCGGGGCTGAGCGGGTCATGTTGCACCTAGCCGAGGGGTTTGCTGCGCGAGGGTTTGACGTTGATTTGGTGGTGGCGCAGGCGCAGGGGGCCTACCTGTCGAAGATTCCAGGAACCGTCCGGCTCATCAACCTAGATGCAAAGTCTCCTCTGCTGCTGTTCAAGACGCTCGCCTTAAAACAATACTTGCAGCATGAGCAGCCTGCTTTCTTAATCTCGACGCTGGATATTTTTAACGCAGCCACCTGGGCCAAGCGCCTGGCGGGGGTTAAGACCCAGGTGATTATGTGTGTACAAACCAATCTCTCTCAGCAGTTTCGAGATCGCCACGGGGCGCTGATTCAAAAATTTAAGTGGGCAATGGTGCAGCAGTTTTATCCTTGGGCAGATGCCATTGTGACCGCATCAGCTGGGGTTGCCCGCGATCTGGCGAAAAATGCCAAAATCCCCCTGCAGCAGATGACGGTGATCCACAACCCGGTGGTGACCCCTGACTTTAGCCAAAAAGCCCAGGAGGCGTTGGAGCATCCCTGGTTTGCTGCCGATCAGCCCCCGGTTTTGCTAGGCGTCGGTCGGATTGTCAAACAAAAGAGCTTTGCGACCCTGATCCGCGCATTTGCGCGGGTTCGGCAGTGCCGCCCGGCCCGGCTGATGATTTTAGGCGAGGTTGATCCACGGGAGCCCCAGGTAAAGCCCGAGCTAGAGCGGTTAATCGAACAGTTTGACCTGCAGGACGATATCTTGTTTTTGGGCTTTGTTGAAAACCCCTATGCCTATATGGCCAAAGCCAACGTGTTTGTGCTGTCGTCTATCTACGAGGGGTTTGGCAACGTGGTGGCAGAGGCGATCGCAGCTGGCACCCCCGTGGTCTCAACCGACTGCGAGAGCGGACCTGCCGAAATCTTAGACCACGGCCAGTATGGCGAACTGGTGCCCGTGGGGGATGACGAGGCCATGGCCGAGGCGATTGTGACGATGCTAGAGCGGCCCGTAGAGGCAAGGGTGTTGAAGCTGCGATCGCAGGCCTTTACCCTCGACTGCATTGTGCATCAGTATCTGGATGTCTTGAATGATTTGCAACCAACCCAACGTTCCACCGCTGGAGCTGTGTGATGCGCGTTCTACACATCCTCAATGACATTCGTAAAATCGGCAACGGCATTGTCAATGTCGCGATCGACCTGGCCTGCCTTCAGGCCCAGGCCGGGTATGAGGTTAGCGTGATTTCGGGTGGGGGCGAATATGAAACGCTGCTGGCCCAGTATCAGGTCAAACACTTTCAGCTTAACCAAACCCGCACCTGGCATAATCTGGCGCGGGCCGCCTCCCAGTATCGCGCCATCGTGCGACAGGTGCAGCCAGACATTGTCCACGCCCACATGATGACCGGGGCCGTGCTGGCTCGAGCCTTGAGGCTTTGGAGCCAATACGGTTTGGTGACCACCGTTCACAACGAGTTTCAAGAAAGCGCCAAGTTTATGGGTCTAGCCGATCGCGTGATTGCGGTGAGTCAGGCGGTCTCTCGGTCGATGCAGCAGCGGGGGATTCCGACCCGCAAGCTGCGGGTGGTCACCAACGGCACCCTCGAAAGCCCTCGGGTGAACGCCCTGCCAAACTGTTCCCCGGCTCGCCTGCATCGGCCCGCGATTACGACCGTGGCTGGGATGAATTCACGCAAGGGCATTGCTGAGCTGATTGCCGCCTTTGAGCAGATCGCGGTGGATTGCCCAGAGGCCCATCTCTATCTGGTCGGCCATGGCCCCCAAAAAGCCCAGTTTCAGGCCCAGGCCGATCAGACCTCTGTCTCTGACCGCATCCATTTTGAAGGGTTTCAGCCAGATCCTCGGGCGTATTTGCTCTCTACCGATGTGTTTGTGCTCGCCTCCCATCGAGAGCCGTTTGGGTTGGCGATTTCAGAAGCACGGGAGGTCGGCTGTGCTATTGTCGCCAGTCGGGTAGACGGCATCCCTGAGGTGCTAGAGCACGGTCGAGCTGGGGTGCTGGTGCCACCGGGCGACAGTCAGGCGCTGGCGACGGCGATTGCCGAGCTGCTCAAGCATCCTGACAAACTGGCGTATTGGAAAGCGCAAGCCCAGCAAAATCTGGACTGGCTCAATGCGAGCCGCGTGGTGAGTGAAACTTTGAATGTGTATGGGGAGTTAAAGTCTGGTTAGGAGACATCATAATAAATGCCTCGTTAGTAATGATTACTCATTGTTTCAGGTTTCCGAGGGATCCCCCCGCTGCGCCACCCCCCTTATCTTACGCCTTTGGCGCATGCCCGAAGGGCTTTAGGAGAGCTGGGGAGATCTCAACCAGAAAGGGGGACTGAAAATAATTTTGCTTACCTACTTATGACCTATTCTGTTAGTCAAGCAGCCGGCAACATAACTGGTAAAACACCGCCATCACGCCCCCAAAAGCTGGCGCTGCTTGAAAGTTTGAGAGGGATAGCGGCTCTACTGATCGTCGCTTTTCACGCCAACGAGCTATTCACGCTCAAATTTGGTCAGCCCTTTTTAGGATCTTTGTTCCAATTTGGAGACTCGGGCGTTGATTTCTTCTTTGTCTTGAGCGGCTTTTTTTTGGCGCTGTCGAGCTTTAAATATATTGGCCAGACGGGAAAAGCAAGCGGCTTTCTGCTTAAGCGCTGCGTGCGGATTTATCCGTTCTATTGGTTTGTAACACTGGGGCTGGTTCCGGTTTATTTTCTAATGCCGTCCTTTGGTAAAGGCCATGAGAGAGAATTGGGAACACTTTTCACGTCTTTGTTGCTGATCCCGCAGGGCCATGCGCCCATCGTCTCTGTTGCCTGGTTTCTCAGCCATTTGGTCTTTTTCTATCTGATATTTACCGCTGTCATTTTGGCTCCTAAAATTTTCTCTAAAGTTGTTTTTATAGGGCTAGTCCTGTCAGCACTGTTTATGGTGGCAGATATCGGCTCAGGCTATCAGCTCAGAGAGGGGGCTCACTTTCTAACCAATTTTGTCTTCTCTT
>JBCBZL010000301.1:0-5974 GCA_039815385.1 Cyanobacteria bacterium P01_A01_bin.114 | reverse complement strand
TTCATAGACGAAGACACCGAGGTTGCAGATCAGGCAAACCCAAACCAGCTCAATCAAATCGCCCAGGCTGTCCACGTTAAAAATAGACTCGTCTCCGAGGTCGGTCATGCCCAAGACTGGCAAGGCAATTGTATAGTAGGTGAGCGGTAGTAGCTGAGAGAGCAAATGCAGCCGCCAGCAGATCGGAATAAGCACTGCAAAGGCTAAAAAAACGCTCGGATTTGGCTTGATCGGAATGCTGTAAAAGGTGGCGATCAGAAGGGTGACAAACCCATTGACAGCGCTGGTAAAGATAAGAAAAATAACGGCCGGGTGGCGTCGTCCCCAGTGGGTTTTGTGAATCAGCAAACAGGTCAATATCAGGCCTAACACCACCAGGCAAGCAATAATTGTAATGGCCCTGAACTGATCTGCTAGCCACGGCTTGGCAAAAATCTTGTCAAAATCTGCTCTGATCTTTTCGATTTGAAAGATAAAGAGGTAGAGCCAGTAGCTAAACAAAATTGAGACATAGGCTAGCCCCATCCAGAGACCGGCCCCCAGCCGCTGATGAAAAAAGCGGCGTCGCCAGGCTAGATATTCGACAGATTTAACAGGGCCGTTAGCTCGCCTCAGTTGAGCCCATACCCGCCGCAGTCGATACCCCATTGAGCCTGACCTAGCTCCCTGAGCCGGGCCAAATTCTGGCCTAAGTTTTGGTACGTTAGCAGCCATATATCTAAGGGTATGACGGGTTAGCTACTACTGTACTGCCACAGTCAGGAGATCACACATCCTCCAATCAGTTATTTGTAGTGATTTGTATGAACCCCCAGTCGGGCATAAATCGGAAAGCCCCCTTAATTGCGTCAATTACTGGGGAAAATCCTGGAAAAAATACTGGGAAAAATACTGGGAAAAGCCAATTGTGAAATAATACCCAGCCTAAGCGTCCCGCTCTCCCGGCAGCACCATATTCATTACGAGGGCGCAAATGCCGCCGGTCGAAATGCCAGAAGAGAAAATATTTTTAACCAGCGGCGGCATCTGCTCTAAGAGATCGGGTGCGAAGGCGACGCCCAGACCCAGACCCAGGGAGGTGGCTAAGATAATGGCCGAGCGCTTGGTGAAATTCACATTAGATAAAATTCGAATGCCTGCGGTAGCCACGCTGCCAAACATGATGATAGTGGCCCCCCCCAGCACAGGTTGGGGGACCGCCTGGATCACGCCGCCAATGACGGGAAACAGCCCCGATAGTAAAAAGAACCCGGCAATAAACAGCCCCACATGGCGACTGCCGACCCCGGTCAGCTGAATGACACCGTTGTTTTGGCTAAAGGTGGTATTCGGGAAAGTGTTAAAACCGGCAGCGATTAAAGAATTGATACCATCACCTAAGACACCGCCTTTGATACGCCGCATGTAGAGAGGACCTTGGATGGGCTGCCCAGTAATCTCAGAGGTGGCAGTCAGGTCGCCAATCGATTCAATGGTGGTAATCAAAAACAAAAACGCAAACGGGAGAAACGCCACTGGGTCAAACCCAAAGCCATATCGAAACGGAATTGGGATTGCAAACAGTGAGGCGTTGCCCAGGTTGCTCAGGTCTACCATGCCCATAAAAAATGCGACGAGATACCCCACCGCCAGCCCAATGGCAATCGAGGCCATTCTCAAAAAAGTGTTGCGGCTGCTGTTGAGCACCACAATGGTCACTAAAACCAGGGCAGCCAGGCCCAGATTCTGGGGTGACCCAAAGGTCCCTGCGGCCCGCGCGGGAACGCCGCCACCAATGGCTGTAATCCCCACATTGATTAAGGTTAACCCAATTAGTGACACTACCGTCCCAGTCACCAGGGGCGTGATAATCCGAGCGGCAAATTGTAAGAACCGACTGAGGAAAATTTCGATAAAAGACCCTAAAAAACACATGCCAAAGATAGTTCCCAGAGCCTGCTGCGGGGTGGCCCCGGCTGCGATCGCAGCCCCACCCGCAGCGATCACCGGCCCAATAAAGGCAAAACTGGTTCCCTGAATGCTCAACAGCCCCGACCCCACCGGCCCCAGCTGCTTGACCTGGATAAAGGTGGCAATCCCTGAGACAAACAACGACATGCTCACCAGGTAGGCTGTTGTTTCGGGCGGCAGGTCTAAGGCCCCGCCGATAATCAAAGAGGGCGTTACCAGGCCGATAAAGCAGGCCAGAACGTGCTGCAGGGCAGCGAAGAGCGCCTCTCTTAGCGGCGGCACATCGTCTAACCCGTAAATCAGATCGGTGACAATGGGCGGTGAGTCTAGGGTCGGGTTTTCTACCAGCAGCTCTCCCGACTGCATTGAGATATCAACTCGGTGCTCGTCTGCCTGAGTTTTATTGAGCCGTGGTTGGTCAACCCGAATGTTGTCTTTATGTGCCATCGGCCTCACCCGCTTTCCAGCTATTGCAGATCCTGCAGAAAACTGCCCTTGTCTGGATTAAGCTATCAGTACACAAACCGGCTTCGATGTTCACAATGAACAAGTTGATGCGCACTAATCGCTAATCTTTGAAGAGATTAGGGTTGGATACTTACTTTAGGGTTAGATACTTAGCTGAGATATTTTGGGTCTCTTTGAAGAGAAGCAAGGGGGAGCAAGCCATGAACAATTTGAAAATAATTATCGTGGGTGCAGGCATGGGGGGCTTGACCACTGCGATCGCAATGCGTCAGGCAGGCTACGACGTCGAAATCTACGACCGGGTACGAGAGCTACGCCCCGCCGGGGCCGGGATTTCGCTCTGGTCAAACGGGGTCAAGGTGCTCAATCGCCTGGGTTTGGGGCCCGAGATTGCCCGCATCGGAGGCACTATGACGCGTATGAGCTACGTTAGCAAAACTGGCGAACCGCTCACCGACTTTAGCTTAGCCCCCTTGGTCAAAGAGGTTGGCCAGTGCCCCTACCCGGTGGCTCGCACAGATTTGCAACAGATGCTGCTAGAGGCCTTGGGCGCAGACAATGTCCAACTCAATGTCCAGCTCAACTCAAAGTGTGTTGCAGTAGAACAAACCAAAGAGAGCGCCACCGCTATTTTTGAAGACGGTCGCCGTGCCACGGGCGATGTCGTGGTCGGAGCCGACGGTACCCACTCAATCATTCGCAATTATGTGTTGGGTAAACCCACCGAGCGCCGCTATGCAGGCTACGTCAACTGGAATGGACTGGTTGACGCTAATCCAAACCTGGCCCCCAAAAACAGCTGGGTAATCTACGTGGGCGATCATCAGCGAGCATCCATGATGCCCGTAGGCGGAGATCGTTTTTATTTCTTCTTTGATGTGCCGCTCGATATCTCTTTGGCCAAAGCCATTGAGCCCAAAGGCGATGCCCGAGAAGAGCTTACCAGCTATTTTGAAGGCTGGGCCGAGCCCGTCCAAACTCTCATCCAGCAGCTAGACCCCGCTACAACAAATCGAGTCGCCATTCACGACATTGAACCATTCTCGACATTTATACGAGGCAGAGTTGCCCTTCTAGGTGACGCCGGACACAGCACCACACCAGACTTAGGCCAGGGCGGCTGTCAGGCTATCGAAGACGCCTGGGTGCTAGCGACGACCTTACTCTCAACTAATATCAGTGTGACCGACGCGCTAAAACGCTACGAAGAAGCGCGATCGGGTCGCACCGCCGAGATTATTCTCAAAGCTCGCAAACGAGCCGACATGATCCACGGGAAAGCCCCAGACGTCACGCGGCAGTGGTATCAAGACCTGGCCCAAGAGAATGGGGTTGGGATTATGGCCGCCATTTCGAAGATTATTTCAAAAGGGCCGCTGGGATAGGATAGGCGATATTCTTAAGCCGCAGCTGCTCAAGCCGCAGACAATAAAAGCGGTATTTTTGTAGCGCTCAGCTGCTGAATGGCCCCCAGCAGCTCTTGAGATTGGGGGGGTTTAGCCAAAAAGGCAGTGGCACCGGCCATTTTGGCTTTGAGGCGATCAATGCACGTATCTCGACCCGTCAGGATAATAATCGGTGTTTTCTCAAACATCGGGGTCTTTCGCAAAAACTTGCAGATGCCGTAGCCACCATCATTGGGTGAATTTAAGGCCAGCAAAATCAGGTCAGGATTATATTCAATCAGGCGAGCACAGTTTTGGATCGGCTCCTCGACGCGGATCATTCCATAACCGGCAGATTTGAGTCTTCTGCTGAGGGAGTGGGCCAGCACGGGGCTATCGTCAACGCAGGCAATGCGGGTTTGGGCGGGCTTCACCGGGACACTTTCTGAGACGAGCGGACGGGGTGAGCCTAATGAAGCGTTGGCAGCCGTACGCGCTGATAGGGCGGATAGGTCAGATAGGGGCTCAAACCGGAGATAGCTCCCCGCTGCCAGGTTCGAGAAGGAGCGGGTAAGGGATGTCAAAGGTTGGCCTACCCACAAAGAGATATCCCAAAGGCTAAATTGGCCGGTGAGATATTTTGGATGAACCGGCAAACACTCTGGATCAGGAGCTTGGGTCAAAACAGGGGCCAGGCTTGGGCTGAGGTCTCCAAAGTTGGCAGACTGCCAGGCTTGTCGCATCGTGACTGCTTTATGATAGAGCCTCTGTAATTCTCTCGCAGAAAGCAGCGCCGCTTTAGAACTAGAAGACAAGGGTTTGGGGACAGGCTGCCAGTCGCTTTGCAGCTGATCGCCCTGACCCAGTTCAAAAAAACACTCCTGAACAACGCTGCGGACGATCAGCTTAGCTTGCTTAGGGCTTAGCTGCTGCTGCGCAAATCCTTGCTCAAATAGCCTCAGTTCCCAAAAGGAGGGCAGTGTCAGTGGTTTCTCAGGGTTTCGCCAGTGCCAATTGAGCTGTTGCTCACGAATAGCGCGCTCCCAGCGTCTGACCCGATGAAAGGCATTAACAGGATAGATCAGCTGCCCGCCTGCCAGGTGAAGCTGCCACGTACTAGCACCGCTAGTTAGCGTCAGTTCGCCCTCGCCTAGCTCATGCAAATTATCAATGATTTCAGCCAGAGTTTGAAGAGACATTGCTGATAAATTTTCCTGTCAACGCATCGATAAATTGAAGACAATTAGCTCTGTCATGATGGGGCCAACTAACAGAAAAACGAGCTATACGGAGGCGACTTTACGAAAAACCACTTGAAAGTGAGGAGATAAAAGGCCGATGCACCTGCTTAGCATAGCGCTTGTAGATCTACTGAAAATCCTTGAATATACGGAAATCAAATAACCGTGAGTTTACTGAGACAGTGAACAGCTGTGGCTGTGATTACACTGAAATATCGGCTCAGCTATGCTCTAATCGAGGTCGAGCTTGCCAAAACCAGCCAGGTTAAAACCCATGGGCCATTTAATTTCAGCCATTAATCAGATGAACCCAACCGAATTTGTCACGCTGTTCGGTGCCGTTTTTGAAGCAACCCCTGCCGTTGCCCAACAAACCTGGCAGAGTCGTCCGTTTACAGATAGCTCCGATCTGCACCAAAAAATGGTCGCTGTGGTAGCACAGATGCCCCTTGCAGAAAAACTCGCCCTCATTCAGGCCCATCCTGATCTGGGCAGCCCCGCTAAGATGGCCGATGCCTCGGTGCAAGAGCAGGCTGGGGCAGGCTTAAATCAGCTGAGCCCGTCAGAATACGAGCGGTTTCAATCGCTGAATGTTGCCTATAAAAATAAGTTTGGCTTTCCGTTTATCCTAGCGGTAAAGGGACATACCCAAAACAGCATTCTCAAGGTGTTTGAGTCTCGGCTCAACAACAACCAGGAAGCTGAGATTCAACAAGCGCTGTTGGAGATTGCCCAAATTGCGAGATTTCGTTTGGATGATTTGGTTGAAGAGGAGAAGGTAGAGGGTAGAGAGATGGAGGGTAGAGGGTAGAGAGATGGAGGGTAGAGGGAGAGCTATCCACCTCCCATTACCCTCCTATTACCCATTACCCATTACCCTCCACCCTCTACCCACCCACCACCCACCACCATGCATTTCCAAAACTGCAT
>JBCBZL010000170.1:0-10308 GCA_039815385.1 Cyanobacteria bacterium P01_A01_bin.114 | reverse complement strand
CCGATCAAACACGTGATGATCAATACCAATGGCGTGCGCATTGCTCAGGATCTTGCTTTTGCTGAAAAACTCAGTACGTTTAAACCAGGCATTGAGATTTATTTACAATTTGATAGCTTTGAGGCTGACGCGCTTGAAAATCTTCGCGGTGCTGATTTGAGACAGGTTAGAAGAGACGCGATCGCAACCCTCAACGAACTCAATCTCTCCACGACGCTGGTGGTCACGGTCAAAAAAGGTCTCAACGACGGCGAGATTGGCAAGATTATCGACTACGCCCTCCAACAGCGCTGTGTCCGCGGGGTAACCTTTCAACCGATTCAGGCAGCCGGGCGATTATCAGGCTTTAACCCCGCCACCGATCGCTATACCCTGAGCGAAGTGCGCCGAGCAATTTTAGACCAAAGCCCCCACTTTCAACCTGAAGATCTGTTGCCGGTGCCGTGCCATCCCGACTGTTTATCGATGGCCTATGCTCTCAAGGTCAACGGCAACGTCATCCCCCTAACCGGGCTGCTTGACCCCAAAAGTTTTGTTGAGGCGGTGCCCAACAGCGTACTCTACGAACAAGACGACGATCTCAAACAAAAGATCTTTGAGCTGTTTTCTACCCGCCATTCGCCGCGCTCGGCTACCACGTCTCTCAAACAGCTGCTGTGCTGTTTGCCGCTGATGCCTGTGCCCGACGACCTCACCTATGAGAATATCTTTCGGGTGATGATTGTCCAGTTCCTTGACCCCTATAACTTTGATGTTCGTTCGGTGAAGCGCTCTTGTATTCATATTGTGCATCCCGATGGTCGCTTAATTCCTTTCGATACCTACAACCTGTTTTATCGAGAAGGCGCTCAGGGATATGATTTAATTCAAAACCTTCAGTCTCCTAGTCTGCCCACCGTAGGGGCACACTAGCCAGAAAACCAGCCAGTCAGCCACTAACCTATGCCAGAAGTCGCCAAAATCATCCTCGGTACGCTGATCACCTTTGGTCTCCACGGTGTCTTTTGGACAGTTGCACTCCTAATTGTCAGCGCGCTGCCCGATATCGCAATGGCCAGCAACATCGGTAATATCGTTTTTTGGAGCCTGCTTGCGATCGGCCTTTCGCAACTGGTCTATATGGTGCCAATCATCTTGTGGTTTATTAGGGTCAGAGATTTTGGCTGGGTAAAAGGCTTCATCGTGGGCGCGGTGATGACGGCCCTGCTGAATGGCGGTTGTTGGCTAGTCTTTGGCGGTACGCTGTAGACAGATTGACCGTTTTGAACGCCTTGGCCCCGTGAATTTTTGGCCCGTGACTCTTAAGTAAATATGCCAGACCCGCTTATCGTTGCGATCGCAGCCAGCATCACCCTCTTTATCAATCTAGTGATTTGGCTATTTTGTTTTCTTACGCTGCTGTTTTTGCTAGGGCTGATTAGTTTCACCTTTCTCGACAAAGGCTTGGCGACGTTTTTGTTTTTCCCAGGGCTGTGCCAGCTCGCTTATATGATTCCCGTCTGGGCTGTTTTAGCCGTTAAGCGTCGATTTAATCTACTCAAAGGCAGTGCGCTAGGTGCGGCTTTAACAGCACTGCTCAACGGTGTCTACTGGCTGTTTTTTTAGCACGCTCAGCGATTTGCCCTAAGAGCGTCAAAAGTTCTCAGCTTTGAGTTTTAAGTTTTGAATGGCCAACTCAAAACTCAAAACTTGGAACTTCAACATGCAGTCCATTTCTAGATTCCAGCGAGCGACTTAAGAAATGGACTTGCTCCGGCTAGCGTCCATCAAGGGGTTGCGTGTCTCTCGTCGCTCTAGTGAGAGCTAAGCACCTTGACGGTATTTCTACGATAGCAAGCTGATTAATCAGACCCTATTCGGTTGTTACCCCCTGTGTCGGGAGATTGCCGCACTCTACTCTCCCTATATGTAATCTTCTGTAAACGAAATGGCCACGAAAGGGGATTGACAGTAGAGAATAGCCCTACAAGTAGCGCTTATAGAACCTTTTTCCTTGGTTTCCTTTCACAGGCACTATCAATGCAGCTTTTTAGTCGGAAAGTTTCTCAGCAAGACGATACGCAAGAGCGAATTCTCAAAGCCGCCCAGCGCTTATTTGCAAGGCAGGGCTATGGGGGCACCACCACTCGAGATTTGGCTCAGGCAGCGGGGGTTGCAGAGGGAACGCTGTTTCGCCATTTTGAAAACAAGAAAGCGATTCTCATCGAAGTTGCCACCCGAGGATGGGTCGAGCTGCTCACCGATTTGCTCACCGAGCTGAGTGAAATGGCCAGCTATAAAGCGGTGGCCCAGGTGATGCGTCGTCGGATGCTTAATCTGGCTGCTAACACCGAAATGCTGCGCGTCTGCTTTATGGAAGCTCAGTTCCACCCTGAGCTGCGGGAGCGAGTGCAATCATAAGTGATTTTGAAGATGACCGACGTGGCAGAGGCGTTTTTTGAAACCGCTATGGAGCGCGGTACCTATCGCAAAATGAACCCACGGGTCGTGGCGCGCATTTTTTTGGGAATGTTCACCGTGGCAGGTTTTAGCCAAACTACCCTGGCGGATGAGGCCAACTCCCCCCAGGAGATGAAAGAGTTGGCTGAAACCCTGGCCGATATTTTTCTGAACGGGGTTCTGGTCAAAGAAAGCTGATCTTTGCAACGCCGCCCCTCCCCGTCGAGGCCGTTTTTCCTGTACAGGCATGTATAAAACACTGCCCAAGAAAAAACCTCTGGCTTGCACCAGAGGCTCACACCATATAGACACATAGAAGTTGCCCGACCGGACTCGTTCTACGTTCGTCATCAATGAATTCTCAAGTATCAAGATAAAGAAAACTTGTGAATAACTTGTGAATGCATAGGACAAATATCATGAAACCTTGATAATCTTCAGCGCCCCTTGATGGGCACCAGCTGAGCCAAGCTATCTGAGCTGACCTGGTAAGCCGCCCCAAACCCTAGCACAAAGCGGCCTGAGTATGGGGAAAGCTGGAAAATTTCAAAGTCGGCAAGGCTTTTGAGTGTCGCAATAATATCGCCAAATTGAGTCTCAAACCGGGCCGCGACATCATGCCAGCGCTCACTCTCACGGTCTAGCACGGTTGCTTTGCACTGATAGGTCAGCCGTCGTCGGGCAAAGCTCTGTTCAGTTTTTGATTCGTCTTCAATAAAGAGTACGCTGGCTTGCTGTGAGTGCTTGAGATGAGCCGTATGGGCAGCCAGTCCGCTGATGTATAGGTAAATCTGCCGGTCTGAGTCTATGACAAAGGGGGCATAGCTCGCATGGGGGGCCCCGTCACCGTCAACGGTGCTTAAAATAACGGTGCGAAACTGCTCTGGGAAGGCTTGATAGGCGGCGATGATGTTTTCGAAGGTCATGGTTCTGGGGAAAAGGGGAAAGGGGAAGGGGGGGAAGGGCGAAGGGGGAAAGGCGAAGGGGGAAAGGCGAAAGGGCAGCCTATTCTTTGAGGCCGGGTAGGGCTAGCTGGACGTATTGCCGAACCGGTTTCGCGGCGGCTAGATTAGCCAGGGTGATGCCGAGCAGACGTACCTGGCGGGTGGGGTCGAGGTGGTGGTCTAGCAGGGCCTGGGCAATGGGTAAGATGTCATCCACTGTTTGCAGTGGGTGGGTCACTGTGCGGCTGCGAGTAATCTGCTGATAGTTAGCATATTTGAGTTTGAGGGTCAGGGTATAGCCAAACCGCTGGGCTTTTTGTAGGCGGGTTTGGACTTCTTCGGCAATGTTGTGCAAGGCGGCTAACATTTGGGTGCGATCGCACAAATCCTCCGAGAAGCTCCGCTCGGCCCCAATCGATTTGCGAATGCGGTTAGGATTCACAGGCCGATCATCCAGGGCCTGGGCGACCTTGTAATAGTGACGGCCCACCTTGCCAAATTTTGCTGTTAGGTCAGCTTCTGACCACTGTTGCAGGTTAGCCCCTGTGGTAATGCCAGACGCCCTCATTTTGGCGGCAGTCGCTGGCCCTACGCCGTGAAATTTTTCGATGGGCAGCGCTGCGATGAAGGCAGCTGCCTGGTGAGGCAAAATTACATACAGCCCGTTGGGCTTATCCATATCAGAGGCCATTTTGGCCAAAAACTTGTTGAAAGAGACCCCAGCTGAGGCGGTGAGCTGGGTGTTTTGAAAGATTTGCTGCTTAATTTCTTTTGCGATCGCGACGGCTGAGCCAATCCCCCGCTTGTCTTGGGTGACATCTAAATAGGCTTCATCCAGTGAGAGGGGCTCTACCAGATCGGTATAGTGGCGAAAGATAGCCCGAATCTGTTGCGAAACTGCCCGATAGATCTCAAAACGCGGCTTCACAAAAATCAAGTCTCGATAGCGCTGCACGGCTACCCGTGAGGGCATTGCTGAGTGGATGCCATATTTTCGGGCCTCATAGCTAGCGGCCGCCACCGCGCCGCGTTGCTCGGGTCGCCCCCCCACCACAATCGGCTTGCCTCGATAGTCTGCACAGTCTCGCTGCTCAATCGAGGCGTAAAACGCATCCATGTCAATATGCAGGATTTTACGAATCAAACCCATCTGTTAGTACAGCCCAGTAGTACAGCCCAGCCTTTTCGAGTATAGGCGAGGCCCAGCAGGGGCGCACCGATGAACTAATGAAGCGGGAATGAAGCCTCCGTAGTCTGCGTAGTTATACGCAAACAACCTCTAGAACAGTCTAAATATAAGCCCTCTTAATCTCCGTATTTTTATTTTTTAACGACACAATATAGAAACGATGCATATCTATTGTGAGGATTGATTGAAATGCGTTGAAATCTTACTGTTAATCTCTTTTTCAGGGGAATCAATTAACAGTAGGTCAGGTAGAATTTAATTAGCTTGAAGCCTATCTATAGACCTACACTCCAGCTAAGTCAGCTAATACTGACATCTTTTTGTATTGCTTCAAAAGCTGAATTAATTTTTTTGGAAAGGGTTGAGGTTTTTCATGTTAGCTCGTAACTACGGTGAGTTTTTTTCTAGCCTGTTTACATTCCTAAAACTAGGGGTGGCTGGCGTCGTTTTATTTCTGCTGGTCAGTAAAGTTATTGACATGTGGAAGGCCGACGAAGCCCACCTCAACATGGAAAAAGCTGCCCAGGAAATGTTGCAGCAAAAGCAGTAGATCGAGTTCCTTCCAAAGTTCCTCTCCTATAGCTGGGGAGGGGTTTAAGTCGCTGCGATCGCTGCCATCGCAATCAGCCCTAGCAACGTTACCCGTAGTGCCTGCTGCACATTGCGACTCGCCATTTTGCCCCCCCTCAAAGAGACTTTGAGTATATCCCCTTGATCCTCTAATACGAAATCCTGTCTAGCTATACCCGATACCGAAGGGCGTAAAGTTTTACGCCCCTGACAGTCTCCAATTTTAAATCGGGGGTGCTTCATTTGGATTTGGTATAAATTAGCAACGTCCAAAAAATTTATAGAAAAAGGCTTGGCAATTTGCCAAGCCCGTATGGATCGAATCGATTGAAGATTCTGAGTCAATCTTAAGCTTTCTTTAGCCAGCTAAACATCGCGCGCAGATCTTTTCCGACTTCCTCGATGGGGTGCTCTGCTTCGCGGCGGCGAATCGCGTTGAAGCCAGCGCTGCCAGACATATTCTCTAGCACAAACTCTCGGGCAAACTGCCCAGTTTGGATCTCTTTGAGAATCTGGCGCATTTCGGCCCGAGTTTCGTCGGTGATAATGCGAGGGCCACGGGTGTAGTCACCATACTCAGCCGTGTTAGAAATGCTGTCGCGCATGGTGGCCAGCCCCCCTTCCACAATCAGATCTACAATCAGCTTCACCTCATGCATGCACTCAAAGTAGGCCAGCTCTGGCTGGTAACCCGCTTCGACCAAAGTTTCAAAGCCAGATTTGATCAGCTCGCTGAGACCGCCGCACAGTACCACCTGCTCTCCAAACAGGTCAGTTTCGGTTTCTTCACGGAAGGTGGTTTCTAGAATGCCCGCTCGGGTACCCCCGATGCCTTTGGCATAAGCCATAGCGCGGTCTCGAGCCTGACCCGTTGCATCTTGATAAATCGCAAACAAACATGGAACGCCTTGCCCCTGCTCGTATGTACGCCGTACAAGGTGTCCTGGTCCCTTAGGCGCAACCATCACAACGTCTACGTCACTTGGCGGAATAATCTGGGCAAAGTTAATATTGAAACCGTGAGCAAACGCCAGTACTTTTCCGGCTGATAAGTGCGGTTTGATACTTTCGTTGTAAACGTTTTTTTGCACCTCGTCGGGGAGCAAAATCATGATCAAATCAGCGGCGGCGGCGGCATCGGCTACGGGTTTAACCGTGAGCCCTTCGGCTTCAGCCTTAGCCGCTGAGCGACTGCCTTCATATAGGCCAACGATGACATTAACACCGCTGTCTTTGAGGTTGAGCGCATGGGCGTGGCCTTGAGAGCCATAGCCAACAATGGCTACGGTTTTGCCGTTAAGCAGATCGAGGTTAGCATCGCTGTCGTAATACATTCTGGCCATGGGAGATTTCCTTTTCTCGGGCTTATCTGTGCAGCCTACGATCCTATCAAAAGATAAGACCAAAAAAATTTAGGGGAAACCACTGAGTCCCAATCAGTCCAACTTAAGGGTAAGCACGCAAGTCACTCCCTATGCCCGCGTCTATGATCGGAATACGGTCTGTCTCTGTTGATGAATAACGATGAAGATGAACCGCGATGAATAAGTCACCTCAGACAGCAATATTTAGACTCAACGCATAGGGCGCATTTTTTGAACTACCTATCTAGCAGTCATCACAGAAGCTATCAATGAACCTTTATTTACTCCCTGCCATCTGGGTTGCGACCGTGCTCACCGGCATGCATCTAACAGACTCAACCGCTCGCAAAACCGATCGCCACGCTTGGATGGTAATCGGCCTAACTACGGTGCTGTGGCCTGTCGTTTTGCCGGTCTCAGCGGTGGAGCTGTATCGCAAGTCCTCACTCGGGGGGACGATTGAGCAGCTCGATTCTACCGAAACAGCCTTTGAAGGGCGCTATTAAAGCTTTAGCGAGATTGGGCTTTTGAGTGTGCCACTGGGTTGCCTGTTCATAGGCTGAGCCCACCTCAAACAGAATGTCTTCGCGGAGCGCGTTGCTGATCAGCTGTAGACCGATGGGGAGACCGGCTGAATCAAAACCGCACGGCAGGCTGATCGCCGGCAGCCCAGCCAAATTAACGGTAATCGTCATCAAGTCAGATAGGTACATGTTGAGGGGGTCGTCTACTTTTTCGCCTGCTTTAAAGGCCGTGCTGGGCACGGTGGGAGACAGCAGCACATCGACCGACTCAAAAGCATTTTCAAAATCTTGCTTGATTAAGGTTCGCACTTTCTGTGCTTTGAGATAGTAGGCATCGTAGTAGCCAGCTGATAGCGCATAGGTGCCGATCATGATGCGGCGTTTAACTTCAGCGCCAAAGCCGTCTGCTCGGGTTTTGGCGTACATCGAAATCAGGTTATCGTCTTCATAGCGATGGCCATATTTGACCCCGTCATAGCGGGCCAAGTTAGAGGAGGCCTCTGACGGGGCAATGATGTAGTAAGTGGGCAGCCCGTAGCCGAAATTGGGGCAAGAAATCTCTTTGACATCGGCCCCCAGCACCTTGAGCTGCTCAATAGCGGCTTGAAGGGCGTTATTGACGCTGGCATCAAGCCCATCTCCAAAGGTTTCTTTAATCAGACCTACGCGCTTGCCTTTGAGATCGGTTGTGAGGTGCTGAGTATAGTTGGGGATCTTGACATTCAGGCTGGTAGAGTCTTTGGGATCGTGACCTGCGATCGCACCCAGCAAAATGGCCGCATCTTCTACCGTGCGGCCAAAGGGGCCGATCTGATCTAGGGATGAAGCAAAGGCCACCAGCCCAAAGCGAGAGACCAGCCCATAGGTCGGTTTGAGGCCCACCACCCCACAAAAAGCAGCGGGCTGACGAATCGATCCCCCGGTATCAGATCCCAGGGCGATCGGTGCTTGACCAGCAGCCACCGCAGCGGCTGACCCCCCGGACGACCCCCCCGGCACTCGCTCAAGATCCCAGGGGTTAGCCGTGAGCTGAAAGGCAGAGTTTTCAGTTGAGCTGCCCATGGCAAACTCGTCCAGGTTGGTTTTGCCTAGAAAAACTGCACCCGCTGCGGCCAGTCGCTGCGTCACGGTTGACTCATAGGGGGGCACAAAGTTCTCAAGAATCTTTGACGCACAAGTTGTTCGGATGCCCTGGGTGCAGAGATTGTCCTTAAGGGCGATGGGAATCCCAGCTAGGGGGCTGAGGGCCTCACCTGCGGCAATTTTGGCATCGATCTGCTGGGCTTGGGCCAAGGCGGTGTCAGCGGTTACAGTCAAAAAACTGTGTAGTTTAGGCTCTAAAGCCTGAACTCTATCTAAATAAGCCTGTGCGATTTCGACCGCAGACCGCTCTTTACTCGTGAGCTGTTGGTGCAACTCGCGGATAGCTGACATGCTTGATTCCTCAAAAAAATCCCAAGCTACCAGTATAGGAGGATGTGCTGCCAAAGGGTCTAACTGCTGACCTAAAGAGCCACCGGATTTTGGCGATCTCTAACCGATCTCTAACCGTTCTGTATCCGGCTCGACACTCTAGCGGTCGTTGTTTCGGATAGACTTGATAGCTAAGAACTGTATCTTAAGGCAGTTTAGAACTTATCCCTGTCTAGCCTGGCCCTATCTGGGCCTGCCGTTTGCCCCACGGGAAAACTTTGGTTTTAGCTGGCTCGGGGTCGGTGAAGTTCTGGTCAAAAAACCGTCTTAGCCCATTCTTTTAGCCCCTTAAGCAATATCATTGGAGATGCCCCCCTTACGGTATCCAGCGACTATTTTTCTGAGCACGCTTGCACTGACGGCGGGGTTTGCTTCTCTGCGCCCGCCGATTGCGCTTGCCCCAGAGTGGGTAGAGATCCATCCTGCCGTTGCGCAAATGAACCAGGCGAGTACGCTAGATGAGCTGTATCAGCTGCGAAATCAGATTCAAGCCGAGGTTAGCCAGCTGCCCCAGATTACCTACGACCGTGACGTTGGGATGGTCGCGCCCTACCTGATTCTGACGCAGCTTACCTATAGACTGTCCCAGAGTATTACTTTTCAAGAAGGCAGCCGAGATAGCTATGCTCGAGCCATTGAGCTAGCCGATCAGGCAGTTAAGCTGCATCAGCAGGATGACCGATCGCTGGCTGCCCTCAAACAGCAGGAGTTTTTGTGGGAGTCGGCGATCGCTAAGCTGGAGACGGTCGCCCCCGACTCGGTTGTGGCTGCGCAAGCGGCTGAAAAGATCAGACAGTATGAGGCTATCCTTAACCCGATTGCCCGGCAGATAGATGCTCAGCAGTCAAAATTCTTAGAGCCGATTGCAGCGGAAAGGGGGCCAGCTAAACAGGTTCGTATCGTCGTTTGTCAGATCGACAGTGATGAGTGCAGACACTTTCAGCCCGATCGTCCCCTCGCTAGCCCCGCTAGTTTGATCAAGCTGCCGATTGCGATCACGGTGATGCACAAAGTCAACGCCGGGGAGGCCAACCTCGATGAAAAGGTTTATATCGACCCTGGCAACTTTACTGAAAATGCAGACGGGGCCAAAATTTTTGTAGATCGCGAATATACCCTGCGGGAGGTGATGGCCCGCATGATCAAAGAAAGCAATAATATTGCCACCAATCAGCTGATTGACTATCTGGGGCGCGACTATATTAATCAGACCTTGCGAGAAAAGGGCTATCCGGTGACCTTTGTTGACTACAAGCTGGTCGGTGACAGTACCTTTCCTAAAAATGCGGGGTCTCGGCCCAATCGCAGCACCGCCGCAGAGCTCACCGATATGATGTTGCGGATCTATCGCTTTGAAACCCCTGGTGACGAAGAAATTTTGGACGCTTTGGTGGGTCAGTACGACTGGGACTTTGGCTATAAAGCGCTTAAAGGCACTGGCCCAGCCGTCCAGTGGATTGGGGAAAAAACGGGTCAAAACTCAAAAGTGATCGGCAGTATTGTCGCTTTTAAGGTCGGCGAAGAACGCTATGTCATGACCGTCAGTATCGATCACAGCGCCAATCAGGTGCGGCTGCGGCAGGTGATTCGAGACGTGGCAGACCATATTTTAGAAAACGGTTCCTTGGACGAAACTCGGCACCGTTAAGCCCAGTCATTGCTGATTTCCTTGGATTTAAGGGGGGGTGGTGGACGCTGTCCCCCCACTTGTCTGGGCGTTAACTCGAGCCGGTCAGTGTCTTTGGAGCCGCCAAATCTTGCCCCTGGACAGAGGTATTTCAAGTCACAAACTCGCCTCTATTTCT